>NZ_CAWQNB010000041.1:0-173631 GCF_963896135.1 Proteus sp. G2609
GCCGTGCTTGCCTGTGGAGGGAGGGTGCAGTCAGACCGCCCGTCGAAGCAGGAACCCGCCGAGTTGATTCAGACATCAGTCTGAACGCAGTAGGGATCCACGTCCTTTAGAGCGTGGAGGATGTCAAAGAAGGATATCATTTATTGTCGATATCCTTTTTCTATATTAATTCTCATCCCTTATCTAAAATTTGGTTATTTTTAACACATCCGAATAAAATATTTCTGTTATTGCTTAATAATTAAGGCAATTTTTATCTTTTATGTCTGTTAGTTGCTGTAAAAACCTTTTATACTTAAGCACTGTATAAATGAACAGCAAGCGGTAAAAACCGCATATAGGCATAGATAAGGAATGACAGCCGAAGGACATTTACTTTTTTCTGTTGCAACACTCGTCTTAGCACAGAAATTAGAAATAACCCCCGTTCTTGCTCAAGGTGATTGGTTTCACATGATCCCTGCTGTCTTATTAGGTTCACTACTACCAGATTTAGATCATCCAGGCTCTATATTAGGACGCCTCTTTCGGATAATCTCATTACCGCTATCAAAACTCTGTGGTCATCGTGGCTTCACACATAGCCTACTCGCCTTTTGTGGTTTAGCCATTTTATGGGAAACACAAGTTGCGCCTTATATAGCGATTTCGGCTGATTTTTTTCACGCCCTTTTGCTAGGTTACTTAAGTCACCTACTGGCAGATATGCTAACACCATCAGGTGTACCTTTTTTATGGCCACTAAAAATGCGTTTTGCCTTACCGATTTTAGCGAAAAAAAATAGCAAAAAAGGAGAACGATTTATTTCTGTCATCATCTTAGTTGGTGCACTATTTCTGCCCCCACACCTAACTTTTTCTCTTCCCACACAAATAAATCACTGGTTACAAATGTACCACGATAAACGTACACCTTTTTAACTCTCCTTGACAGTTCTCTACTTTCCTCTATCTATTTATAGTTAATTAGTCTTTTTTATACTAATCTTCCTTGTTTTTATAACTAAACGACTATATAAAAGAATAATTGATTATAAAAAGTTATTAACAATACTGTTACCATATAGCGAGTTGATGCTGTTATATCCTTTCTTATTACCTAAGAACTCATATCGCATACAATCGCCAAATTTATATATAAAAATCTCGTTGGAGAGTTAAGATGAATTTTCCGTTAATTATTAACGTACTCGTCTTTGTTGTGCTATTACTCATCTTGGCTAAATTAAGCCAACGTCAGTGGAGCCTGTCAAAGAAAGTTCTTGTCGGTTTGGTCTTTGGGGTGGTGTTTGGGCTGGCGTTACATGCATTCTATGACGCACACGATCCTATTATTAAAGAATCTATCCTTTGGTTTAACATCGTTGGTAACGGTTACGTACAACTGTTACAAATGATCATTATGCCATTGGTATTTGCTTCTATTTTAAGTGCAGTATCACGTTTACACCAAGCATCATCATTGGGAAAAATTAGTGCACTAACCATTGGTACACTTCTATTTACAACGGCAATTGCTGCTCTTATTGGTATT
Organism: Proteus sp. G2609; assembly: GCF_963896135.1. Classification (NCBI taxonomy): domain Bacteria; kingdom Pseudomonadati; phylum Pseudomonadota; class Gammaproteobacteria; order Enterobacterales; family Morganellaceae; genus Proteus; species Proteus sp. G2609. The sequence goes on from NZ_CAWQNB010000041.1 coordinate 1,535, forward strand.
GTTATAGCCAATATCTTTGGTTTAACAGCTGAAGGTCTTGTTCAAGGGGAACAGGAAGCGCAGCGTTTAGCCGCTATTCAACATAATTATATAGGTAAAGTGTCTGACTTAACTGTACCTCAATTAATTTTATCTTTTATTCCTAAAAATCCATTTGCCGATTTAACTGGTGCAAGCTCAACCTCGATTATTAGTGTAGTTATCTTTGCGGTATTCCTAGGAATGGCTGCAATAAAACTGCTTAAAGAAGATAAACCTCGCGGTGAAAAAGTATTAGCAGCGATTGATAGCTTACAAGCGTGGATCATGAAGTTAGTCCGTATCGTTATGGCATTAACACCTTACGGTGTAATGGCACTGATGACTAAAGTTGTGGCAAGCTCCAATCTGCATGACATTATTCAACTCGGTAGCTTCGTTGTTGCCTCTTATGTTGCGCTGGGCTTAATGTTTGTCGTTCATGGTTTATTAGTTGGATTTACTGGCTTAAGCCCAATTAAATTCTTCAAAAAAGCAGGACCATTATTAGCATTTGCATTTACAAGTCGTTCGAGTGCTGCCAGTATTCCATTAAATATCGAAACACAAACTCGTCGCATTGGTGTTCCTGAATCGATTGCCAGTTTCTCATCGTCTTTTGGTGCGACAATTGGTCAGAATGGTTGTGCCGGTATTTATCCTGCTATGTTAGCCGTTATGGTGGCACCAACAGTCGGTATTAATCCTTTCGATCCTCTTTGGATTGCCACTTTGGTGGGTATCGTAACCATTAGCTCAGCAGGTGTTGCGGGTGTCGGTGGTGGTGCAACCTTTGCAGCCCTGATCGTTTTACCAGCAATGGGATTACCTGTAACACTGGTTGCCCTACTGATTTCTGTGGAGCCTCTTATCGATATGGGTCGTACTGCATTAAATGTCAGTGGCTCTATGACCGCAGGTACTATTACTAGCCAAATGATGCGCCAAACAGATAAAGAGATCTTTAATCAGGAAGAAGAAGCTGAACTTAATGTGAAGTAAACCACATTAACAATTAAGTTAAATCTCTTAAAGCCAGTTTAATTTTAAACTGGCTTTTTTATTTTGATATTAATTTAACTGCCTTTTATCATTCAATAGATATGATGATCATGCATCACTAGCTCTGAGGCTTAACTTAATACCTATAAAAATATTAAGCGATGAGGATATTTGGCTGAACCAGAACGGTCTGTTAAATAAAACGAAAAGCGATTGTAGGAATTAATTAAAGCTAATGAATCACCAACAAAAATGCCAGAAACATTTCTGTCTCTGGCATTTGTAAACTGATAATTAAAAATTATTTATCGCTAATAGTTTCTTTTACTTGAGATATTCGCCATTACGTAGTGCTTCAATACGTTTATCTAATGGTGGGTGTGATAAAAATAACTCACTAAATGACTTATTACGGCCATTAATACAGAAAGCCATCATACTGCTCTCTTCTTGTGGCTCATAGCTGGTTTTTAAGCGTTGTAATGCCGCTATCATCTTCTCACGGCCAACCAGTTTTGCAGAGCCTGCATCCGCATGAAATTCACGGTAGCGAGAGAACCACATCGTAATAATACTTGCCAAAATGCCAAAGACAATTTCAAGCACCATAGAAACGCCCATATATACCCATGGGTTTCCGTTACTGTTTTCACTCTCTTCATCGCTCGAAATAAAATTCGCCACAAATTGAGCAATGATACGGGAGATAAAGATCACGAAAGTATTCACAACACCTTGTAATAAGGTCATCGTTACCATATCACCGTTGGCAACATGGCTAATTTCGTGTGCAATAACAGCTTCCGCTTCGTCACGGCTCATACTGGCTAATAATCCGGTACTCACCGCCACCAGCGAAGCATCACGACGAGCTCCAGTTGCAAACGCATTAATATCTGGTGCATCGTAGATTGCAACTTGAGGCATTTTAATCCCCACTTGCTCAGACTGACGTCTTACAGTATCAAGTAACCAACGTTCTACTTCAGAGGTTGGATTTTCAATCACTTGACCACCAACGGATCGTAATGCCATCCATTTTGACATAAGTAAAGAAACAAATGCACCACCAAAACCAAATAGGCCAGCCATGATCATTAAACCCTGAACACTGCGGCCTTGAATACCTGTTAAAGATAAGATGATCCCGAACACAAACATGACAGCTAAGTTTGTTAACAGGAATAAGGCAATCCTCATCATATTGATACTGTTCCTATTTTATCTAATTACCACATTGCAAAAACTATCTTATAAATAAGGCTTTTTTTTATTTTATCAAGTCTTTTAACTTGTTTGCTACTAAAAACGATATAACTTTACATTTTAATAAAAGAAAATGTAATTAGTAGCTAAATTATGGAGGATTATTTTCACATAGAGGAGGAATAACAGTCTAGGCAAGATAGGCCCAAAAATAAATGCCTAGTGATGAAATTTTAACAAAATAAATTAATTGAAGGCGTTTTGTTAGATTAAAGGCTTGGATGCCAGCTTTATCTATTTTTGTACATGGCTTACCATCAGGCAAGCCATGCACCTATACAGGGATGAATTCTGTTATCCCTTACCCTATAAACAATTACATTTTAAAACGATATGTCGTTGTCATAGAGCCTGATAATGAGTGAGCACGTCGTGAGTGACCATCATACAGTTTTGGTGTGGTGTAATCATTTTCTTGTTGATGGTGCCAACCAATACCGCCACTTAAAGAAATAGAAAGATTAGCCGTTGGCTTCCAGTAGCTAAATAAGCCAAACTGCCCTTGTTTTAATCTTTCGCCGGAGTAACTAAATTCACTATAGTTAGTCCGTGCACCAACAGACAACTCATTGTTAACTTTGTATGCAGCTTCTAATGCCCCCATCACTTCACCATCACGCACATAGTCAATATCTGCATAAGCTGGTGAGTTAAAGCGTCCACGAGTATTCCCAATTGGGTTACGCGCAAATTGACCAACACCATTGGCTTTTTTCGCATCGGTATAAGTCACACCCGTACGAATGGTCCACGCTGATTCAGGAATACGCCATTCCATAGTACCAGCAAAGTGCCATGCATCCTTATCAAAGTTACGTTTACCTGCATTAGCATTGGTTAATGTGCGTTTTCCTTCACTGCCATAATCGTGGTAATAAACAACACCACCTAGAGTAACGTCTGATGTTAACTTATATTTTGTTTCTAAACCGTGTTGACGGAATACATCATCCGCCTGACCATAGAAATAATAGACTTTTAATGGTTTGGAATTATAGTTAACTCCCCCAGTAATAACATGGTCAATATTATGTCTAACACCATTACCATCACTGAAATACATTCTATCGATATTTGGGCTATCACGACGCATAACTTTTCCGTCGAGATACAGCAAATCTAAACTCCAATCACCCATCGCCGTATTAGTGTAATAGCCGTTATAACTGTTTAATGATAAGCGCTGTGAGTTAGTAAAAATACCTGTATTCTTCAAGGTAAACCAACCCGCTTTACCATTAATTAAAACAGGATCTAAATCGAATCTCACTTTTGCAAAACGTTGACCAATTTTGTTATAGCCTTTTGCTTCGCCATCATCATTATATAATATGGCACGAGAAGCGAAGTCTTTACTTGCTCCTAATTTAATACCACCATAATAAGAAACATCGAATCCAAGAATGCCACCTAAATAACCAGATCTGAAATCAGCTTGGAAGTTTTGACCCCAAGCATTAGCAACTTGTTTTCTATAACGTTGCTCTTGTTTATCAAAACGGTTTTCTGTTTTTAGGTATTTCCACATATTAATGGTAGTCAGCTCAAGTTCAGAATCAGAAATAAATGAGCTTTCTTTAATTGTATTTTCCCAATTCCCAGCATTAGCAGCGCTCACAGCTAAAAAACAAGGGGAAAACATAAACAACACCATTCTTTTTAGTTTCATTTTAAATTCAACCTGGTTAATAACTATTTAAATTTATTTATATTCAATAAGTTAAACAAAGTACTATTTTTATATTTAGCTAAAAGTAACGCTCGCTTAAATTGTATAAACTTAAGCCAAATCGCTATTTTTTTAGCATCAATAATGCTAGGTAGTCATCTCACCACATTGTTATTTACTTTTTTGAGCAATGAAATGCTTAAGCAAATTATAAATAACTTACCTTCTAGTCATTAGTCCTTAATGAGAAAATCTATTCTAAAATCAGCGCATTCTAGCGTTTATATAACTGCGCCGATGAGAAGAGATTTTGCACTTAGCATTTGGGTGAGATTTTTAATCTGTTACTATTACCTTAGTATGTCAGAATGATACAAAATTTTATGATCTGTATGCTATCGTAATTTTATGTCAACTAGAGCGATCATTGTCACAACATGTTACATTTATTGCAATAAGTAAACCATTAAATGTGAATTTAATCACATTTAATAAGGCATTTATTTTTTTATCTTATTTAATAGATAAAAATCTAGTTTTTATTTACCTTATAAAAGATTTTTTATCTAAAACCCCTTGTATTCCATTTGATTATATTTTTCAAAGCTAGCATCAAATAGATTTTAAATAAAAACTTAGATTACATGATATTAAGAATATTTTTATATAAAAGCAGTTAAATACCTTAATGAATTCTTATGTTACTGGTAACTAAATGTGACTACTAAGAAAAATAGCCAAATAATAGTATGAGATGATTTTCTCACTAAAGATATAACTAAGGTTATTATAAAGCATTAGATACCAGATACTTTTTCAGACAAATATAGGGAAATAAAAACCCCCAATAATTGATTAATCAACTATTGGGGGTAAATTTGAATCACTTTCTTAAGTAGAAAAACTTAATTTAATAACTTCTTAGGTTTTAATACCTTTGCAAGATCATCCGCAATATTAGCCGTTTCATCTAAGTAAGGATCAGGGCCTTCATAATCCTTCGGCAAATCATCAAGTGATTTTAGTGGTGGCTTACCCTCTAACTTAAGACGTTGGTTAATACGCTGTAATTTTATGGCTTCTAGCTCTTTATTCTCTTTTTCGCGCTCTGCAAAATTAAGAATAATAAACTTATCTTCACCTTTGGCTTTAGCTTCATTGTAGCGCTTGATGTCGTCAAAGATATATGAAAACTCTCTATCATTCGCGATACGTTTAGCATGTTGATCCGCCAATGTAGGTAGTGCTTGTTTTATTTTCTCTGAATACTCAGACAGCTTATAATTAGCCGGTGGAATACTGTCCCAAGGTAAAGCATTATCTTCATTGCTTTCCCCCATTTCTGAATTATCAAAGCTTGGTAATAACAAGTCTGGTGTCACCCCTTTTAATTGGGTACTTCCGCCATTAATACGATAGAATTTTTGGATAGTGTACTGAACTGAACCTAAACTAGGCCAATCAGGACTTAACATCTGATCATAAACTCGTGTCAATGAACGATATTGTTGCACCGTTCCTTTACCAAAGGTTTGCTCACCGACAATTAATGCGCGCCCATAATCTTGCATTGCAGCAGCAAAAATTTCAGAAGCAGAAGCACTAAAGCGGTTAACAATAACCACTAGTGGCCCTTTATAATAGACAACATCATCACGATCATAATCTTGGCGTACTCGACCATTATTATCACGGACTTGAACGACGGGACCACTTGGAATAAATAAACCCGATAATGCAATAGCTTCCGTTAATGCACCGCCCCCATTACCTCGTAAATCAATAACTAAAGCAGATACATTGTCTTTAGCCACTTTTTGTAGTTGGGTTTTAACATCATTAGTTAAGCCGACATAGAAACTAGGAATATCTAAAATAGCGATTTTATCACCATTAATCACTTTTTCGGTTAACTTGACCGCTCTATCTTCTAGGCGGATCTGTTCTCTTGTTAAAGTGATAGTTCTTGGCTTCGCCCCTTTTTCATCAGAGATAACTTCTAGTTTAACTTGGCTACCTTTAGGGCCTTTGATTAACGCGACAACGTCATCTAAGCGCCAACCAACCACATCAACCATGGGTTTATTATGTTGACCGACAGCGATAATTTTATCACCTACTTTTAGCGCTTTACTTTTAGCAGCCGGTCCGCCCGTTACCATGGAATTAATCATTGGATAATCATCATCCATTTGTAATACGGCACCAATCCCTTCTAATGAAAGGCTCATCTCTGAATCAAAGGCTTCCGTATTTCTTGGTGATAAATAACTGGTATGAGGATCAATTTCACGCGCAAAAGCCGTCATGATAATTTGGAATACGTCTTCACTTTGGCTTTGTGTTTGGCGACGTAATGCAGCTTTATAACGTTTTGTCAGTGTTTCTTTGATTTCACTGTCTGTTTTGTCAGAGAGTTTAAGTGTTAGCCAGTCGTATTTTACTTTTTCATCCCAAAGCTTATCTAATTCAGCTTGCGTTTTCGGCCATGGCGCTTTGGTTCTATCTAACTGAAATTTATCTTGTCCAGTGAGATCGATAGGTTGATTTAATCGATTTAAAGCATATTGAAAGCGCTCAAAACGTCTTTTTTGCGCAAGATTAAATAGATCATATAAGGGACCTAATTCACCTGTTTTTAAATATTCACCCACTTTAGTTTTATCTTTATCAAACTGGGCAATATCTGACGCTAATAATACGTTATGGCTATAATCCAATAAATTAAGATAGCGATTAAAAATCTTTTCGGAAAAACTCGCGTCTAACGAGAATTGACGATAGTGGGAACGTTCAAAACGAGCGGTGACACGTTCACTCACTGTGGAATGTTGTGGCTCTTGCTTTAATGTCGGTAATTGATTAATAGTCACCATGGCTGGCGTGGCTGGTTTATCAGCCATGACAGCAGAAGTGCCTGTTAACGCTAATCCGATAGCAAAAGCCACATTTAAAAGTTTGTTCATGCTCTGGTTGGCCTCCGTATCAGAACTTTAAATGTTCCGTGCGTACATTCATTGCCAAACCGTTAGGCAATTGTACACGTACACCCTCTTTCGCTATTTCTAGCACTGTCGCATCCATCACGCTACTTCCAACGTTAACTTTCAGCGATTGACCTACAGTAAGCACTGAGATGTCTTTGACTGGGGTTAACTTTTCAGTATTTTGGCGTGGCGCTTTGCGAGGCGCTTGATTAGCTTGCTTTTGAGGGCGAGGCTGTCGTTTTTCACCATCTTTAGGTGCTTGACGACGAGGATTTGGCTTTTTCGCTGCCGGACGTTTACTGGTCTCCTTATCACCTTCAGCTTCGCGCTTTTTAGCACGTTGCTCAGCTCGTTGAGCTTGAACGCGCGCTTTCGCTTCGGCTAATTGTGTACGAGCATGTGCAATATGCTCTGCTTCCAGCTCTCCGCAGTCGTTACCATTCAAGTCGACACGTTTAGCCCCTTCTTTTACACCATAAAGGTAGCGCCAACTTGAGGTATACAAGCGTAAGGCAGAACGTAACTGTGTCTTACTCAGCTGAGTTTCATCTTTTAGATGCTCAACGAGATCTTGAAAAATACCGACTTTCAAAGGGCGTGCTTCACCCTCAGCGATAAAACACTTAGGGAAACGTTCCGCTAAAAAAGCGATGATTTCTTTACTACTGTTCAACTTAGGTTGATTTTCCATGAAATTTCCTGATTACAACGGTTTTGCCAACCAGCGCAGGCATGAACAAGCGACATTATAATAGTGTTGCCAACAATTTCTACGGCAAACGCCTGTTATCTTACACAAAATTCACAATATTTTGCGGTATGACACGTTTTTAAATGCTCGCAGAGCACGTCACACAACGCTTTAAGCCCATTTTCATCTTTTTTATCAAAACGACCAAAAATAGGGCTATCGATATCGAGAACGCCGATAATTTGTCCATTTACCTCTAAAGGTAGAACAATTTCAGACTGACTTGCACTATCACATGCAATGTGTCCACTAAATTGGTGCACATCATTAACTCTTAGAATTTTGTTTTCTGAGAATGCCGTTCCGCAGACTCCTTTTCCAAAACCAATCCTGACACAAGCCACTTTACCTTGGAAAGGACCAAGAACTAATGAGTTACCATCATTAAGATAAAACCCGACCCAATTTATCTTGTCTAACTTCTCGTAAATCAATGCACTGGTATTAGCAAGTGATGCGATAAAGTCATTTTCACCAGACAACAAGGCTGACAAATTATCAGTGAGTTCCTGATAAAAATTTAATTGTGGCATCAGAAGATCCTATTTGCATAACGAAAGCATAACTAAAATAGATAACATATCTTGTAATTTAGCTTATTTTATCTTGAGGTTGAATACAGACTTTTCAATAAGTCTACAAAAAAACGATAATACACACTAAAAGCGCACAAAAAAAATCAGATACTTATTATTGTAAAATGAAAAGCGTAAATATAATAAAAATGGTAATTTGTGACCCACTGAGTATAGAGGTTTTTTTTGGGCTTAAGCTAGGATAAGCGAGAAGAAAGACCAAATAGGCGGATAAATGAGCGATTTAGTCACCAAAGAAAACAAATCAATACATTGTCAGGAGTGTGACCACCTCGTATCACTTCCTACAGACCTCAAGCGCGGCGAAGACGCCTATTGCCCACAATGTCAAGCCAAGTTAGCGACCTATCGTGATTGGTCATTAACCCGGCTATTAATTCTTTCTATCACCATGCTGATATTCGCGTCTATCGCTTTTACTCAACCTCTTATCAAGATCCATTTATTAGGGACCATGATATCAGCCAATGTTCTTGACGGTATTCGCTTAATGTCACAACAAGGCTCTCCATTAACGGCAACAATGGTTGCCTTTTGTGCCGTTGCCGCTCCTCTTAGTCTACCCATTGCCATTTTATATCTCCATTTAGGGGCTCGTTTACATCTAAATTTACGTCCCGTGCTATTAATGTTAGGTAAGCTAAAAGAATGGGTAATGCTGGATGTTTATTTAATTGGCCTTGGTGTTGCCACCATAAAACTGGGCGATTATGCCACAATCTATATTGGTCATGGCTTAGTTGCTTTTTCAGCTTTAATGGTTTTAAGTCTATTAATGCTTATTAACATTAATATGGATCAACTATGGCAACAGTTTTATCCACAAAAAGAGATAAAAACGAGTCCAGCAACCTGTCATGCATGTCATTACCATTTTAAAAAACCACCTTCGAGCCATTGCCCAAGATGTAAATCTTGCTATAGTGCTCGTCAACCAATGAGTTTGCAAAAAACCTGGGCAGCACTCATCACAGCGATGATCTTGCTATTACCGGCAAATCTATTACCTATCTCAATCTTTTATTTAAATGGCCAGCGTAATGAAGACACTATTTTTTCTGGCGTTCTCTCTTTAATTAATTCAGGTAATACACCTATTGCAATTATTGTGTTTATTGCCAGTATCTTTGTGCCTTTCTTTAAGATAATCATTATGCTGGGGTTACTATTGAGCATTCATTTTAACTCACGTATTCACCCTCTATTGCGCATGAAACTTTATCGATTTGTCTCTTGGATCGGCCGATGGTCAATGCTCGACCTGTTTGTGATTGCGCTGATGATGTCATTAATTAATCGAGATCAGTTAATGACATTCACTATGGGACCTGCAGCTTTTTATTTTGGTACAGCTGTCATTCTCACTATCCTTGCCGTTGAATGGTTTGATAGTCGTTTATTATGGGATACTTATGCAACAAGAAGAAAACAACACACAGGCAACCCAAGCCGAAATACGTCGCAAACGTAAAATTTCGACTTTTTGGTTACTCCCTGTTATCGCTATTTTTATTGCGAGTTGGTTGCTTTTCCAACACTGGCAAGAAAAAGGCGTACAAATCACCATCGATTTTCAATCAGCCTCTGGTATTGTTTCAGGGAGAACACCTATCCGTTACCAAGGTGTTGATGTAGGTATTGTACAGGACGTGACGCTCAGTAATGATTTACGTCGAGTCATTGTTACCGCTGATATTCGAAAAAACCTTGCTAATGCATTACGTAAAAATACGCAATTTTGGCTTGTTACCCCAAAAGCCAGTCTTTCTGGTGTTTCGGGATTAGATGCCTTAGTGGGAGGCAACTATATCAGTATGCTTCCTGGAGATGGGGAAAAGCAGTTTCAATTTGTTGCTCAAGAGGTTCGTCCTAAAGCCAACATTGATAAAAACCAACAAATTATCACCTTAACGGCGGATAATTTAGGCTCTCTTAATGTCGACTCTCAAGTTTATTATCGCAAAGTTCCGGTCGGTAAAGTTTACAGCTATGCCATACGTCCAGATAATCAAGGTATTTTTATCGAGCTGAGTATCGATAAACAATATGCTCATCTGATCCGCCAAGATAGTCATTTTTGGAATGTATCCGGCTTTCAGGGCAACTTTAATCTAAAGAGTGGTGCTTCTATTAAAATGGAAAGTGTTTCTGCTTTAATTAATGGTGCTATTGCCTTTGATTCTCCGGAAAATAGTCCCCCTGCCCAAGAAAATCAACAATTTGTGCTACAGTCTGCCACTTCCGTGGATGCAGGCAAAGCCTTATATGGTGAAGATGGATTAATTATCTCATTAACCAGTGAAGAGAGCTGGGGTGTAGATGCCGGGCAACCTATTCTATTTAGAGGCATTACGATAGGACAAATTATTCAGCGCAACATCAGTGATGATGGGGTTATTTTCGATGCCATCATTGCACCTGAATATAAACACTATATTTACGAAAACAGCAAATTTGTCGCTAATAGCCGAATTAACGTCAATATGGGCTTAAATGGTATTGAGATCCAAGGAGCCACACCTCAAGAGTGGCTTGAAGGCGGTATCCACCTTATTCCGGGTAGCCAAGGCACCCCTAAAGAACAATATCGCCTTTATCGCAATGATTTTTATGCTAAAGCAAGTATTGAGGGCAATGAGTTACCTGTCACTTTGACACTTAAAGCAGCTAGTCTACCGGGTATTCAAAAAGGTTCCGTGGTGCTTTACCACCAATTCCAAGTTGGAGAAATCGTCGATGTACGGCCTTTAATGGATGAATTTGATATTGATGTCCATATTTCTAAACAATATCGTCACCTGCTTACTGAAAAGAGTGTGTTCTGGACTGAAGGTGCTGCGAAGGTTTCATTAAATGGTGCGGGATTAACGGTAGAAGCAACGCCGCTAAACCGTGCCTTAAAAGGCGCGATAAGCTTTGATAACTTTGAAAATATTAATAACAATGTTTCAAGATATAAACTTTATCCTAGCGAAACGAGTGCTAGAGCCATTGGTGCTCAAATTACTTTAAAAACCTACGATGCCAGTAAACTTTCTGAAGGAATGCCTATTCGTTATCTAGGTATTGATATCGGTCAGGTGGAAACGCTAACCCTTTCTGCGGATAAAAAAGCGGTGAGTGTATCAGCGGTACTCTACCCTGAATATGTGAAAACTTTTGCACGTTCAGGAAGCCGATTTGCGGTAGTCACCCCTGAGTTAACCGCTTCAGGCCTCGATAATTTAGATTCTCTTATTCAGCCTTATATCAAGGCAGAGCCAGGCAATGGTGGCGTATACCGCATATTTGAATTACAAACGGCAAATATTACCGACTCTCGGTATCTAGATGGCCTTAACCTTGTATTGAATGCGACTGAAGCAGGATCTGTGCAAATTGGCACACCTATCTATTATCGTGGTTTAGAAGTAGGTGCGGTAACCGGACTAGAATTAGGTAATATGTCTGACAGAGTATTGATCCACATTAGAATTAGTCAGAAATATCAATATCTGGTACGTAATAACACAGAGTTTTGGCTTTCATCAGGTTATAACTTCTCATTTGGTTTAACTGGTGGAGTATTCCGCAGCGGTACATTTAAGCAGTTTATACGTGGTGGCATTACATTTGCTACACCGCCATCAACCCCACTCCAGGCTAAAGCAAAACAAGAGCAGAATTTCATTCTCAATGCTAAAGAGCCAAAAGAGTGGAATGAATGGGGTACTGCGATACCTAAGCCATAAACGGTAATATCATCAACTTTATTTAACACATTTATTTAAAACGGATCACAAAATTTGATCCGTTTTTTTTATTGCTAAAAAATACTTTGGAAATGACTTCCATTTATACTATGCTTAAAACTGTCCGATTAAAAAGTGCTCACCATGCTGTTCACTTTTAAGCTTAAACTATGAAAGCACAACACAACATCGCATAACCTTGGAGCTATAGCATGAATAAAACAACCTTAAAAATTGCTTGTTATGAAATTGAAGATGTTACTTTGAAACACTCTTCCGATAACCAACTCACTTATGTTCATATTCCATGTGATTATGATAAAGAGTTTTGTATGCAATTAGATGGATGGGATGAAAACACCAGCATTCCTGCGCAACTGAAAGATAAAAATATTCTGCTTTATCGTCATGCCTATGACAAAGAAAACCACCATTGGATTTTAAAAGTAGCCTAATCGCATGTTAAAGCATCATAAAAAAAGCCAGGTAAATCATTTACCTGGCTTAGGGAAAAGGCTCATTGCGAGCCGTGCGCTAAAAAGTGATACTGAATGAGAAAATAGCGTGTAAAAAACTGCTTATGCCACATCTATTTCACAACCTTATTGTTAAATAATAGCTAACAATATGTAAAGATCCAGTAAACACTCCTACCACACTTCATATTCTTTATAAAAAATCAAATAACTCATTTTTTATCTTTTAAATCAAACAAATAACAAATGTGTTTTTTTTATTGCAACTCAATCAAATGATTAGTTTTTTTCACAAAGAGACAAAAATGCACTTTCTATAGCTTCCAGTGATTTTTTCTTATCAGGTGTATTGGGATCAGGAAGTAGAATACTATCAATTAGTTGAGCATTAACTTTGCCACTTTTCATTTGTTCCATGGCAATATTATTAAGTGGATATTGAGCTAAAGTTGCGGGATTAATCACAAACCAAGCACCATCTGCACGACAATTTAGCATGACTTCTTCACGGGTGAATGGCCAAGCATCACCAAACTGAAGCTTACTGACTGTTGATATTGGTGCACTGAAAGTTTGAAAAGAAAAAAGCATCAATATGCCCGCAAATAAAAAACGTTTCATGGTTATCTTCCACTTAAAAAATTGATTAATACAAGTATATATCAATCTATACAGGTGAGTTAATCGCAAAAATGGCCACTGTCAAAATAACCATAGTACCAAGTAATAACTCAAACCAACTATTAATAAGCAACCATTGAAAGTTATTCTTCTTACGGATATGAGGCACTAATACATACCTATTCACTAATGCCAATCCTAACATCAAGGCAACAAAGGCTATTTTTAGCCATAACATACTTTGGTACTCTGAGGAAAGTTGTGTTGTTGCAGGCCAACCGGGGAGTAACATAATGGCACTCACAATCCCACTAGCTATAACCAATAAAACAGCGAAGTGACCAAATAATGAGAAGCGTTTCATGGTGGCAATAATAGGCTTGATCATGCCATCAGCTAATTCATCTTTATTACGTAAAAACTGTAGGCACACAACAAAAGGCCATAAACCACCAAACCAATACGCTCCACTAATAAGATGGATACTCTGATTTAGTTTATAAATTACGGCTTCACTACCTGTAAACATGGCACTATGGCCAATAAAAGCATGTAGCACAAGCATCAATGTTGAGATAAATAACAGACTAATATTTCTAATGCTACGTTGATGAATAAAGAGAGCGATTAATGCGAGAGAGGATAAAACTAATTGCCATTGCCAAATTTGTCCAAAAGAGGTTCCCAATACGGCTTGCCATATTGTTAGTGACCAAGCGTCTTGCCAGCCATCTCCCATAATGCCTGATTGCACTATCATCCATAAATAAGTGGAAACAAATACAGTGATAGTGCTAATCGCCAATGCTGGACGTAAGCGTACTTGAATAAGAGGAACAAACTTTTCTTTAGCGAGAATGGCAGCCGAACAGCTCAGTCCGAACATGAACATGACTGCCACAAAATGAAAAATTCGGCATAAAATATAAACGTCTTCAGGAGTCATTATTTTACACTAAATTGATAAGAACCTTTTGTTTTGTGCCCATCGACAGAAACAACACTCCAATCTACAGAGTAGTTCCCTTCTGCTAATTCACCTTCTAATGGCAATAACAATTTTGTATTGTTAACGGGATCAAGACTTAATTTACCGACAGTAATTTCTTTACCCTCTTTATCAGTGACTTTTACTTTACTAAAGGCCAACTCAATCCCTTCAGAGAAATCGAGTGTAATCACTTTTGGTGCTTGCGCTTGTTCAATAGCCGCACCCTCTGCAGGTAATTGTGATTTTAGATGTGCGTGTGCTAAGGCTTGTTGGCATGACATGCCTAAAAATAAAACAGCGATGGCGGATAATTTACCCCATGATGTCTTAAGTGTGTTTAATGACATAATAACCTCTTAAATTACAGGTGATTTTTCTATTTATGATAAAGAAGATTTTATAGCAAATTGACTTTAATATCTGCGCTTCTTTATCGTTGAAATAAAAGGTTGTGAACTAGCACTCAAAATATAACTTATTTAGCGCCATTTTTGTTTCAAATATCACCCTTTTTACACTTAACAAAAATATAATACTTTAATTGACACACTACACAGTTCAATACATAACCAAATAATCTAAAAGCCAAACTAAAATAGGCTATAAATCGACGACTCAAACTAGAGAATAGAAAGAACAGAAAATAGACAAAATAATAATCAGCAAAGCTTAAGAAATGATTAAATTAAAGGAGTAGAAAAATAAAAAATCGATTACGTCTATATAAAATAGTTATATGGATATGCAATATTGCACTAACTGGGTCGATAAAAAAAGCTCTACTGTGCGATTACAGTAGAGCTTGTTATGTTAATCTGAGCAATGCTTATATGCACTTAGCCAACCAGGTTAAAACAGCAGTATAGTTATTCTTATTATTTAAATATGTGCGGATGTAGAAAGAGCACTTAAGTCTTTATCTAACAAGAACAATGCCTTACCACCATCACCGACCATAGCAAGTTTATCCAGAATAGATTTAAATAACTTCTCTTCTTCATGTTGTTCAGCAACATACCATTGTAAGAAGTTAAATGTTGAGTAATCTTGTGTTGTCATTGCTAGGTGAGCAAGTTTATTAATTTCAGCTGTAATAAACTTCTCGTGCTCATAAGTTTTAGTAAATAAATCAGATAAAGATAAAAATTCAGCGGGTGGTGCTTCAATAGTCCCTAACAAAGGCATAGCACCTGTATCACTTAAATAATCAAATAAGCGTTGCATATGCTCCATTTCTTCACGGGAATGTGCTTTTAAAAATTTGGCAGCACCATCAAATCCTTTATCATCGCACCAAGCGCTCATCTGCAGGTAAAGGTTAGCTGAATAAAACTCAAGATTCAGCTGTTCATTGAGTTTATTGATCATATCTTGATGTAACATATTTTACTTCCTAACCATGAAAATTAACATTATGGATATTATGCACAGCTAAAAATAAAAATATAGTAAATTTAAATATACTTTTTATATATTTTATACTTTTAGAGAGAATAAAAATAAAAACCAATCTCATTTATGATGACTTAAAAACAAATAATAATTAATGGAATTGATTATCATTAACCATTATGGCCAAAATAAATATCAACTACACACAACCCATTGTATGTAAAGGATATTTTTAGTTACAATCATTTCTTCAAAAATAAATTTTATTAAAAACAAATAAATTCACTTTTTATAGTCTTCTATTAAATTTAGTAACGCTCTAAAACTGCACACTCTAATTTATATTAAATATAATTTATCATATGGAATATCGATATTTACTAAAAACATCAAGATATTTTCCTTTATTTATTATCTTTTTTATTGCGTTTTCTACCATCAATAGCAATCTTATGATAGATCAACCTTTTTACATAAAATAAATATGAATATCTCAAAAAATGAAAATATTTCTATTTTTTTATACCGTTTTTTATTTGCACTGATAATATTAAGAGGTGACTGATTTTTGGTGCGTATAATAACAACCCGCTAAAGCCCCCAACATATAAAAGGTTAATGAGGAGCCACTATGACAAAAACTGTATTAGTTCCCATCGATTTTACTGAGCTTGGTTTATTGGATAAAGTTGTCACTCATCTCAAAGCATTAGCGATGGCCGATAAACTAAATATCCACTTTTTATCTGTTATTCCTAGCTATGAGTCCTTTGTCGGATTTGCTTTTGGCAGCCAAGACCGTCTTGCCAATGATAAGCAACGTATTGAAATTGCATTATCTACGTTAAATGATAGTTTATCTCATATTGAAATTCCCAATAGCACATCCCAATCTTATATTTCCGTAGGTAACCCACGCGACCGTATTTTAGAGACCGCAAAAAAAATCCAAGCTGATCTGATTGTGATAGGCTCACGTAACCCTGGAATGAAAACCTACTTACTAGGCTCGACAGCGTCTTCTGTTGTTAGCTATGCAG
This sequence comes from Proteus sp. G2609, assembly GCF_963896135.1. Taxonomy (NCBI): domain Bacteria; kingdom Pseudomonadati; phylum Pseudomonadota; class Gammaproteobacteria; order Enterobacterales; family Morganellaceae; genus Proteus; species Proteus sp. G2609. The sequence continues at coordinate 18,075 of NZ_CAWQNB010000041.1, forward strand.
AATCTTCTGTATTAGTTGTTCGATAACTCAACGCCAAGATTTTTCCTATCAGAAGTCAGGTTACGCCAATAACCTGATTTCTTATTTTTTATCTAAATAATCGCTTTAGAATAAAATTTTATTGTCTCAAAATCTTATTCTTCCTATAAAAAAGAAATAAACATTTTAACAATAAGAATTTTATGAAAATAAACTCATATCGAGCGTAAGATAATATTTATTATACAAAACAATATATTAATAAAATGTTAATAAATTTATATTGTTTGCAAAGTTACTTTATGTAAAAATGCGTTTTTTTATGACTACAATTAAATGACCCTCTAACAGGAATTATGATGAATAAAGAATATTCTGCCAAATGGGAAGAGCGTTTTGATTTCTTCGAAAAATATGGTTCTCCTAAATCTCCAGAATACAAGGCTGCATATAAAGCACTGACTTTCGGTAAGCGTATTCTAATTGGGATGAATATCTGGGCTTTCTTCTTTGGCTTTATTTATTTTCTTATCCTTGGTTTATGGCGTAAAGCATTAACTTTATTCGGGATTAATGTTGCTATTATCATTGTGGTAAGTTTTATCGTGGAAGGACTTTCCCTAAGCCCTTCAATTCTCAATGTAGTCAGTATTGTGCTCAACTTCTTATGGGCGGCGACAGCTAATTATGCTTACTACTTAAAAGAAAAGAAAAATGATCAAGGTTGGAACCCGTTCACCGGTGTATTCTAAAAATAGATCAATAAGTTAAGTTAAATTAAATTAACATTAATCAAATTAGCAGAAAATCAGTGGTTTTTGCTACCTAAAAGGGCTCATCAGTAGCCCTTTTTTATGGCTTAATCCTCATTTTTCACCTTTTCCCTCGCCCTTCTCACATATGAAAAATTTACCCAGCGATTTGTGATCATTTAATGAGTTAAGAATTTCACTTTAATATTAAATAAAATACAAGATTTGTCCCTAAATCAAAAACATAAATTATTTTTATAAAATAAATAATTTCACTAAAAAATAACACATAAAAAACACTTATCACTATTTATACAATATTCAATTTATCATTTGCTATATTTTAAATTTAATAACAATATTTATAACCCAGTTAAATCTTAGGGTTATTCTTTAATATGAACAACCAACAATAAATAATGCTATATTGAATAATAAATTGATAAGGAAAAGAGATGTCTGAACACTTTCAAGGTAAATTTGAAGCAGAATTGAAATACCACTTAAAACGACCTCAAGATTTTATTGATGCATTACAACTCGCTGGAGCAACTTTATTTATATCGAAAAATGATGAAACAGATTGGTATTTAGAACATCCAAATACGCCTTTCCCTGCTCCCTCTATAAGTTTGTGCGTAAGAAAAATGGTCCCCTCTGGTATCAATTTATTAATTGTAAAAGGCCCAGAACAAGCCCAATGTGAAGCAGTAAAAATAGAAGATGCAGAAAAAACGGTTTCGATGTTTAAAACATTAGGTTATCACTGTATTTTAAACTATACAAAATCCCGTCAAATCTACTTTCTAGAACAATTTCATATCACTATCGATAAATTAGACAATCTTGGCTACTTTGCTGAATTTGCTATTATGACTGATGATGAGAGTAAACTTGCTGACTATAAACAACAGTTACATAACTTAGCATATCAATTTGGCTTTAATGATAGTGAGCAAGAGCATCATAACTATAAAACAATGCTTTTAAGCAAGTTAGCTTAACTAACACGATGCACAATCTCGAGCAAATAAGATACTTGAAAAAAGCTAACATTTAATAATGCTAGCTTTTAAGCTTTTTCACTATCTCAAAGATGTTGAAACGCTGTGATCTCTTTTTTGCCATGAGCTTGTAAAAAATCAAGCACCTTTCTTGGTGATGTATTCAATATCTTCTGTTGTGGAAATTGGATCTCCGCCAATACTTCTAATACTCGCTCAAAATTCCCCAAAGATGATGCAATATGTGAATCGGAGCCAAGCGCAATTAAACCTCCGGCATCAAGCACCGCTTTTGCTATTTCAATGCAGTTTTTCTCACTTCCTACTCGAGAATGTATAAAAGAAGAATTATTCATTTCTAATGCAACATTGAACTCAGCAGCAACCTTTGCGACTTCCTTGATATCTATAGGATATTTAGGGTTTCCCGGATGGGTGATCACCTGTACTAAACCACTACTTATTGTTGCAATAAGCGCTTTAGTATTATCAACCATACCTAGTGATCCCATAACAGGATCATGAAAACCAGCGAGTACAATATCTAATTTTTTACTCATCTTCTCAGTACAGTCGATTTCACCTTTTATATTTTTGATATTTGCTTCGATGCCATAAAGAATACCAACACCATCGACCATTCTGGGGATCACCGGCAAATTTGAAAAATGCCATTCATGAGGAGCGTCATCCATATCGGGACCATGATCTGTAATCGCAAATAGCTTAATCCCTTTATTTTTAGCTTGTTGAAAATATTCGCTAACCGTACTATAAGCATGTGTACTCGCAATGGTATGTGCATGTAAATCAACTGGATACATAAAGCTCCCCTTTTTCTGGCATACTATAACAACTGACACAATAGCTTTTTTTTTCTAAAGATAAAACCCGTTTGAGATCTTGCTATTTTGATGGTGCGTAAAGAATTACAGATAAAAACCGCTAAATATGCTTTAATCATGAGCATAAATTTTAAAATTAATTAGGCAATTTATGTTCAATTATCCAGCAACATCCCATTTTGACGAAGAAAGTGAAACTTACGAGATTACTTATCGTGATTTTGACAATATACATGCAGTGGCATATACAGAAGATGATATTGAACTAGAAGCCTCAGATATTTTACATGTAGGACTTGAAGAGTTTATTTCGAGTAAAATGCCGATCCCTATGCCTTCTGAGCCTCAATCAGGGGATTTTATTGTTTATCTTCCCCCTATTAGTTGCTTAAAAATCGCATTACATAATGCCATGTTAACAACAAAAACTAAAAAGGCAGATCTGGCAAGAAAAATGAATCTAAATAGCGCCCAAATTGAGCGTTTACTCGATATCAATCAAACTTCAAAAATCGATAGCCTAGAGCAAGCGCTTTACCTATTGGGTTACCACATTGCTATATCTGTGCATAAACAGCGCTAGTTCGATATTTTCATCTAATAAAAAAGGTGGCCATAATAATTTACGCCACCTTGCTATCATATAACTATAGAGTATACAAAATAGTATACAAAGTATGACTACTTATCATGATTAAAGTTGCTTACTCGCTAAGTATTTAGCGTGCTGAGTATAAATAGCAACGATATCTTCATTATAACCCACTAACCCTGCAACTTGGTTAACCATATCAATATGATCTTGCGCATAATCATCTTTTATCAATTTACCTAATCGCATACTCGAGCGACCAACTAAGCCGTCATTTTGTTTTTCAGTAAAGAATGTATTTAACACACGCATTGCCGCATGAGTAGGATCCAGTAGATTCCCCTTTTCCCCAGCAATTAATCCCTGAATATAGCTACCAAAACAGTAGTAATGAACCCCATTGACGATTTCATCACCTTCACCACCAGGGATTTTAGGTAATGCCTGTGGGTATTTGTTATTAAATTCTGTGACTTGCTCTGTTGTTAAAGACTCTAATGCGGCAATAGCATCTTGAGGATCGCCTCTATGACCAGAAAATGTTGAGATAATAGTACCAAATGCATTTAATACTTTTTCGACAATATATTCTGGGATACTGTCTTTACGCATAATGCGTCGATATAAGTCGGCTATTTCTGAACCATGATTTACACCATTAATTGAAGTTACCGAAGCAACACTATCAGGATAATTAGCCGCAACGTAACGACAAGCTAATGGCCCTTGGCTATGACCTATAAAATTCACTTTTTTCGCTTGTGTCTCTTGTAAGAGAGTCTGGACAAATTGCCACAACTGCTTGCCACGCACTTCATTTGAATTAAAGGCAGAAAGAGAAGCGGTAAAAACTTGATGCCCATATTGCCTTAAGGCATCTGCAATACCATAAAAGTAGGGAAAACCAACAATTTCATTAAAACCAGCTAAACCATGAACTAAAACGATAGGATATTTCGTTGACATACATCCACTCCTTGGGGTTAAAAACACTTAATTAAATTGCTAACATCCTATTAGCAAATGTTGAACTCATTAGATAAATTGCAATAAACAATATTATTGCAATTCTTTATTTGCTATCAGTTTGTTTAGAATAAGCCTTAAATTACGATCGTAAAGTACTATTTTCATTTTTCTCAATAATAAATATTAATTCGGCCATAATTAACATCCCTTCCACAATGCCTTCTGCTTTTTTGAGTTTTTTTCCGATATAAGTATCAGAGCATCGATGCGCTTGTGCTAATTGAATAAATGTTTGTCCAAATACATAGTAATCGACTAGTAATTCATAATCTTTTTTATGATTTTTTAGTAGTTTACTCATACATACCGAGACTATGATGCCTTGGCGATCAGTACAGGCTTTTCTTAATTTAACACGTATTGGCACATTTTCACGTTTATTTATTGTTAATGTATTGATATATAAATTATTATTTACAACCCATGAGCCCCAGGCTTTCATCAGTTTTGATATTTTTTGCATATAAACATCCTGTTTATCTTTCTAAAATACACTATATGATCACACTGTTTTTTTATACAGTCTTTGTAATGTATAAATATAGTTATTTATCTAAAAAATACAATAGAAATAATAAAATTAAATATCAATATATAAATAGAAAAATAGCTAAAAATAATATTTCTAGCTATTAAAATAATATAAATTTATATCAGAATTTTTGCATCAAAAATTAGATAGATATAAATTAATTTATTATGGAAGTGTTTCTTCTGGACGCAAAGTAAGTACTTCATACCCATCAGCAGTAACTAAAATAGTATGTTCTGATTGTGCCGATAATTTTTTATCACGGGTGACTACAGTCCAACCATCTTTTTTGGTTTTTATTTTGTGTCCACCTTGGTTAATCATCGGCTCAATGGTAAAGGTCATCCCTTCTTTTAGTACAACACCTTGTCCTCGAATACCATAATGTAATACTTGAGGGGCTTCATGCATTTCTCGACCAATCCCGTGTCCACAATACTCTCTTACAACACTATACCCATGACTTTGTGCAAAGCTTTGGATTGCATGACCGATATCACCGAGTGTTGCACCAGGTTTAACTTCTTTGATACCTTCCCACATCGCTTGGTAAGTTGTTTTGACTAATCTTCTTGCTATAGGTGAGGCATCTGGCATGACATACATCTTGCTAGAATCAGCAATAAAACCATTTTTTTCTAGTGTAATATCGACATTAATAATATCTTTACTTTTTAATAGCTCATCTGCTTTAGGAACACCATGGCATACTACCTCATTAATTGAAGTATTAAGTACATACTCATAACCATATTGTCCTTTGCTTGCAGGTCTCGATTGCAGATCATGAGTAATAAAATCGTCTACTTTATCGTTAATTTCTAATGTAGAAACACCTGGCACAATAAAATCATCAAGCATTGTAAAAACTTGGGCTAATAAACGACCTGATTCACGCATTAATTCAATTTCCTCAGGGGTTTTAATCGTAATTTTATCCATATTAATCTCCTTTATATTTACTTATGCTCTTGTTTTATTGCTTCTTTTTCTAACATTTCATTAATAATCATTGGAAACGTTTTTTCTGGATTTAATTCTGCTTGAATACCAATTTTTATCCAAAACTCTGCTTGTGCATTAACTGATCGAGACATCACATTACTTGCTTTACGAAGATACTCATGTAGCTCATCAGAAATTTTTACAATACCCACACTTAACCCTTATATACGAATTATAATAAAACATATATATTATATAATAAAAGTAATCTATTTAGCTTGCAATGATCAGATAGTGCTTCTATTTGGATTTATGTGCTTAAATCTGCATAAATGCGTATCAGTTATTAAAATAGCAACACAAAGTAACCTGATAAGTTATAAAAGAGGTCGATAGATATTGATTGATCTTTGATGTGGATTTATTTTGATATTTTCTCTTTTCGATTATAATTGTAATATCTTGTCCTCCTTTACTTGTTCTCTTTCTTTGCTAACACTGCTTATTTTTCGCCTTTCTCCCTCTGAAAATTTCTGCATTCAGCCCTCAATCATTTAAAGTCAAAATATATTATTTAAGGAATTACTATGTCCCAAAAACCTTGCCGTATTATTTTAACCGGAGGTCCCGGCTCTGGTAAAAGCACTATTATCAATAAGTTAAGAAGAAATGGCTACTCTTGCTCAATAGAAGCAGGTCGAGCCATTATTCAAGATCAAAGTCATATTGGTGGTTCAGCCCTTCCTTGGATTGATCCGATCGCTTTTGCTGAGTTAATGTTAAGCTGGGAGCTACGATCATGGCATGATGCATCCAATATAGATGATAACAGCAAACCTTATTTTTATGACAGAGGCATACCGGATATAGCAGGTTATTTACACTTTTGTGAGCGCCCTATTCCCCAACATCTTGAAAACGCAATAAGGCTATATAGATATTCTACAACCGTGTTTATTGCTCCACCATGGAAAGAAATTTACTTACAAGATAAAGAGCGCCAACAGACATTTGATGAAGCCGTAGCAACTTATCAAGCGATGCTGGCGATATATAGACAGTATAATTATACCTTAATTGAATTACCCAAAGCCGATGTTAACCAAAGAGTAAAATTTATTATAAACAATATAACATCGCTATCTTAGCTTAGCGCTTATATTGACTATACCATCAAGGACAAAAAATAGACTCTCCTTGATGGTATTATTTAATATGAGGCAATAATTTTTAAATCTGGTTTTTCTCCTCGCATAATAGCTCTTTGCTGTTCATGCACCGCTTCATTAATTGCCTTTTGTTCTTCAACTGTTCGCGTATTCTTTCCACAAACTAATGTTGAACAAACCGGATATCCTATATTATGCGTTCTAGAAGTGCCAACTCCGACACTCATTTGCTCGGTACAGCCAATTAAAAACATAAATGGTATTAACAAAAAAATTGGGCGCATAGTCTTCCTAAAACATAAAGGTTAAATTTAATATGCATCAAAAACATATTTTGGTCTGTAGCTCCACTTAACTTCAACTTCTTGTTTATCTTTATTCCATACAGGTATCGCTTCTGGCAGAATAATCATTGACTGATCATTCTTTCTTATACGTTGTTCCTTTTTATAGGAATATTCGCTATTAGTGGGTGTGGTTGGATCTTCAAATCCAAATTTAAATAATTGATTGAATTTCTGTTTTTCCTCCTTGGCTTGCATTTCAAAACGAGATTGTTTTGATAACATAAATGTTGGATAACGACTTTCATCGTGGTGATATTGAACAGTAGGAGTGGCTGTCTCTGTTGCCACCTTTTCTATAGAGCCAGATACATTCCTCTCTTTATCAACACAACCAACAACTACAAATAGAGCAAAAATTAGAATAAAAGACCAATTCATATCTTAAATAGGAGCAATAAATAGATGCAAATAATTATTCCATAAAATTTATAGGCAACAAAATGAATTACAATTATTTCATATAAAAAGCATTCTTTATTCAAGTAACAAGAATATATAAAATAATAATACAAATAGATGGGTTATGGCAGGATAATTATCTTGATTAGAGATTGTAATATTAAGTAAAAAAGAAATATTTCCACAAAAAAACAAGAAAGAAATAGTTTATATTAAAATAATATTAAGATGACCATATAATAACACTGGTTATTATATGGTCATTGTTACATTGGAAAATTTTAAATTTGAAATAAAAATAAAGCCTTATTATTCGCTAAACATAAGACTTTAATTAAATCTATTTTTTATTGACCAGCAGACATTTTTTTCATTTGCTCTAAAGAATCTAAAGCTTGTTTACAGGTGCTTTCTTGAACATCTTTAGGTAATGCAGCAAATTGTTCTTTTGATTGAGCATATTGCGCTTTCATTGTTTCTGCTTGTGCTTTAGTTGCATCATTTTGTTCCATTAATGCGACATAGGCATCAGTTTCTTTAAAATAATCTTCGCAAGATTTTGTTAATTCAGCCGAAACAGCAACAGAAGATAATGATAATAAACCTAGTGCTAAAATAATATTTTTCATAAATATCCTATATTTTGTAATTAATAAAAAAAATGATACCTGCGTCTTGAATTTTTATTATCGCAAAGAAAATTAAAATTAGGATAAGGATAATCTTAATTGCCATTATATTTCTCTATGAATATCAGATAAAAAAATAATAATTAACAACTAAAACTGGTATGTTTATAAAAAAACATCTCTTTATAAAAACCTAAATAAAATTTAACTATACAACTTAACTAAATTAAATATTTTTATGCAGTATAAAATAAAAACATATAAACAGTATTAAAATTTTTAGTTCTTATTCACAAACAATCAAAAGATATAAATATCATGAGAAATATTACCTTTAAACCATAATAAAAGAAGGCCATTAGCTATATGGCCTTCTTTTATTATTTCTATTTAATTTTATTAATTACATACAGTACTTATTTGTGCTACTCATCTTCTGGGGGATTTTTTAAGATCTGATGTATTTCTTCTTTTAGACGTAATTTTTGTTTTTTTAATTCAACAACTTCTTCTCCATATCCTCGCCTATCTCGGTGTTCTAAGCGTACAATTTTATGGTCAAGTTCATTATGTTGTTCAAACAGGGCACGGAAATGGGGATCAGTTTGACGAAGCTTAGCAATTAAATCACGATATTCTGGAAACATATTACCTACCTTCCATTATCAATGAGTGATGAGTGTCATACTACTTTTAAGTCTCCCTTAAATTGCTGTCACTGTCATACTCTTTATGTGAAAAACAAGAGCGATATCAAGTAAAAATTAACATAAAACTACAACAAAGTAGGATATCGACACACTATTGCATGAAATTGGTCTAACTTAAGACTATAAAACAGGATAAGATAAAAATGCTCATATTTTATACGAACATCACTATTCTTCTATCAAAAAGCACTTATTGTTAATTCTATAAATAAATTTGAATTAAAGTAAAAGAGTTCTCTAATAGTTTTTATATACCCATCTATTTGAGACACTAAGCCCAATGCCGCCACATTGGGCTTTTCTTTTTGCAATCAGTAAGTTGATAACACTAATAACTTAACTGATTGAAATAGAATCGCTAACAATCTATTCAATAATTTTTTATCGAGGGTTTTAGTTAAGATTGTTTATTGTTACCCTCGTATTTCATTAATTACTATGCCCATTTTTAGATTGTTCTAATTGTAATACCTGTTCCTTCCACTTGGAAAGGGCTAGCTCCTTTAGCCAATCTGCAAGTAATGGCATCGTTTTTATTGAATCTAATGCAGCTCGCTCTTGTTTGGTTAAACGAATAACAACGACTTCAGTTTTCATTGTAGACATATCAGCCTCTTTTTATAAAAAAAAGAATACTGACATAAAATATAAACAGAACGGTCTGACTTACATCCTTTTACAAAATATTATAATTTAACTTACATTAACAAAGCATTAAATACAAAAAGCAGTCCTATTTCCCTTGTTTTAAATATAAAATTCACTTATTAAAAATAGTTATTTTCTTTCTATAATAATAGATACAGTAGTGGAATTAATATATCATAAACCATAACGTAATCTTAAAGATTGAGGATAAGGATAAAAGTATTTTTGTTTACTCAGATAATTATCTGGGTATTCTGATAAGTAATGATTAATTAATGTTAATGGTGCCAATAAAGGTTGTATTCCTTGACGATACTCTAAGATCAATTGGCTTAATGCTTGTCGCTGCTTAGAAGTTAAATCTTGCTTAAAATATCCTTGCACATGCATAAGAACATTAGTGTGATTACGACGTGTGGCTTGATGTTGTAATAGAGCCATAAATCGATTACGGTATTCAACAAAGAAAGTCTCTAATGAATCCCAATCTTTATTGTTAGCAACAAAGCGCCCTAGTTGCCGATAAAGCGGTTGTGAATGAGCTAATAACAATAGTTTGTATCTTGTATGAAAATCAATTAATGCCTGGCGAGTAAAGTTATTTATTTTCAATTGATTTAGCTCATTAAGCGCAAACACCCGTGTAATAAAATTTTCTCTAATATAGGGATCGTTTAACCGCCCATCTTCTTCTATAGGTAACCACGGCATTATTCTTTTCAGATTTTCAGTAAAAATGCCTGTACCCGATTTTTTATTGCCGTTGCCTATTGGATCATAAACCCGGACACGTTCTAATCCACAACTGGGTGATTTCGCACACACGATATAACCGCTAAATTGATTAAACCTCCTCAAATATTCGATAGAGTAATCATTCATCAATTGGGTTAAGTCACCTTCACTTCCATTACTAAATTTTAACCTGACTTCACCAGTCTTAGACTGAACTAATCGTAACGCTGGTCTGGGTGTCGGTAAACCAATAGCCATTTCTGGGCAAGTAGATTGATATTCAAAGAACTCAGATAATTCATCAGCAGCAAGATGACAACATTTATGCCCACCATCAAACCTCACTTTATCCCCTAATAAGCATGAACTAATACCTACGATAATTTTTTTATGCGTAAAATCATTTTGTTTAAGACTCATAAGAGTTTTGGGCATGGCTATGACCTCATATGAAACAATCACCTAACCTGACTAATCAGATTAATAAATCTATGCTCATAATTTATCTTAGTAACATAATGCTACTTTTACTATGTTTATCATTTAATTAGTTTGTAAAATATTATTAAAAGAAAGGATAGCCGTTAACCACTGATATCACAATATTGATAGATATGAATAGCAAATAGCTAATATACTTACAGCAAATATTAGCTATCTGATTAAATTGATTGATATTTAGTAATAATTAAGTTATTAATCAATAAGTTAAAACCGTGTTAATGCACGGAACTATAATACTCAATAGATAAATCATCCACTTTTGCACCACTAAACTGAGCCCATAGTATAATTGCAGATAATACTTCTTTTTCATTCGTTGCAATAAATAGATTTACAAAGGACGTTTCGTTCCATAGTCCACTCACTTTATAAACCACTTTGTTCATCTTTACTCCACCTGACGCTATCAATGACTTTAAGGAAACACAGATTCAAAACTGTTATAAAGTTATTTTTAACATGGGTGCACTTTTGCTTTTTCCAAGTCATATAATCATCAAAAATAGATGCTTTTTCTAAACATATTCTATTTATAACTATAAGTTTTTATTATATTCACCTTGTTATTGATTATTAGTATTAAGCCTTTCACTGCGTCAGTTCGTAACTTTCAGAAATTAATGATTTTAGCTCAGTATCATCAAAATCTGTGTCTAAGCGAATAGAAATCCAATGCTCTTTGTTCATATGATAAGCGGGATAAACTGCTTTTTTTAAGCGTAGAGCACCCACTAAAGGCACCGGTACTTTTAAGTTAATCACATCGACTTTATTATTTTTACCCGTATCAAATAGCTTGTTTTCAGCGACATCCATGATGACGGCGAACCATTTAGAATGATTATGATGTCTGAAAACCGCATAATTAGGGTACTTACTCCATAAATATTCGGGGATTACGGCATATGTTTTCTGTATATACTCAATAAGCTCTTTTCTATTCATTGTCCGGTCATCTCATAAAATGATGTATAACTTGGTCACTAAACGCATGATCTCTAACATTAAGGCATCAGCCTGTTAAATAATTTATTATACATTTGTTATTTAACAATGCTAAATGTAGAGAGAACCCGACTATATTGTTATTATTATTGCTACTTATTTTTATTATCAATACATAAATTATTTATAAATATTTTTAGTATTGTACATATTTTTAGCGCTCCAAATAAGTAAAAATAACTAAGTATTAATATCTAATTTACAATTAATTGGTAAATTTTAGTTGATTAATTCTCAATGGTTAGATAATTTAACGCTTATCCATTTTTGATCATCTTAAATGGACACACACTTTGATTTGATTATCCCCGTTTTGCTTAGTTATATTTTATAACTAAGCTTTTTTCGGTTACTTTAAGCGATACACACTAGAAGCAATACTGTTATTTATCAAACAGTTGTCATTCTATCAAATAAATTAATTCTCTGAGGCTAACTTTATCTCCAACTGTGTAACGCCTTCTTGATACATTTTCAATTTATTCAAACTATACTACTTTTTTTATAATTTTTTATTTCTCGCGGTAAATAACGCGACAACTCCTTGAATATGAATAGATACATCGTAAAAAAAACAAGATAATACTTTTTCTAAAGCATCTGCCGAGTCAGAATAGTTACTAAAAATACCTTTTTTGTTATAAACAGACATCAATTTATTACCAAAAAAATTGTGTTCAACATCAGCCCCCAAGATAGTAGCACCATATAAAACACCCTTTTCCGTTAATATTTTACTTATATTTTCTATCACTTTCTTTTTACCTTCCATTGTGCCAGGTAAGCAGTGTAATAGATAAAATAAAGAAATAGAGTCAAACGATGAATTGAATTCATTAGGAAATTTATGATAGATATCATGCTGTAAGCAATAAGTTAATTTATCATCAACAATATTCTTTTTAGCATAATCTAAGCTATTAATATTAAGATCTGTTAATGCTATTTTATTTATATTAGCTAAAGCTCTTTTTAAGTAAAATCCTGTTCCTACACCAATATCCATATGGTTCTCACCAAGATTATTTTTAAAATGAGGTAGCAAATATTTATCTGTATCACAACGCCATGCATAACGGTTAGAAATATTTAATACCCACCAGTCATAAAGTTTTAATGCTGTGGGGGTATATACTTTAACTCCATTGTGAGTGTCTAGTGTCATACAAAATCCTAGTCGTAAAATGATTATTCTATGATTTATACAAACCACGAATAACTGGAAATAACGAATAGTTAAACAGGTAACCATCTAAACAAGACAACATAATACATTGAAATTAAATAAAAAATAAATCAAGTCTTAACGATTAAGTAAGGTGTTATTGACATGAAAAGCGCCTATTGACCGGTTAAGAAATCTTCTTCCTCAGCTTAATGATAAGCAAACTTATTCATCTGTTTTATTTTTAGTAAATAAAAGATAGTAAACCGCCCTTGCACTGGATTATTTTATACATTTTACTGCATAACCAATTGATATATAGTATAAAAAACCACCCAAAATGCATAATCACAGATCTATACAGCATAACGCCATATTGAAATAATATAGCAATATCTTTCCATAATCAGTTAGTTTAATAAAAACAATTAAATAGAGTAATTACTCTACTGTATTAAAATAAAATTAATAATTACTAACAATTAATACTTACCTTTATCATCTAAATATGATTAAGTGATAATACTAACATTAGCTAATCTATTTTGGTGATAGTTATGTCTTTGAAACGTAAAATTGCGCTGGGGAAAAATGTATTAGAAGCCGCTCAAGAGAGAATTCAGTGGATATTTGATACTTTTGAACAAATCACTCTCTCCTTTTCGGGAGGGAAAGATTCTACTGCGCTTTTTCATCTTGTTGCCGCACAAGCGCGAAAACAGCATAGAAAATTTAATGTGATGTTTCTTGATTGGGAAGTTCAATATTCTGCGACTATAGATCATATTATAAAAATGAAATCTATCTACCAAGATTGTATTGAACGGTTTTACTGGATAGCACTCCCTATCACCACTGAAAGTGGCATCTCTCAATATGAACCTACATGGACAGCATGGGAGCCAGGTAAAAAATGGGTAAGACAACCGCCAGAAGATGCAATAACTGACCCTCACATTTTCCCTTTTTATCACCCTAATATGCTTTTTGAAGATTTTACCCCTGCATTTAACCAGTGGATCACAGGTAATCATCGCAGTTCGATTATCCTGCTAGGTATAAGAGCGGATGAATCTTTAAACCGATTTATTGCCATTAGTAATAATCGAAAGTTACGTTATGCCGATGATATTCCTTGGACAACGGCATCAGCAGAAGGCTTTTATTATATGGCCTACCCTATTTATGATTGGCATGTTAAAGATATCTGGACTTATATAGCACGTTTCAATTTACCCTATAACCCTATTTATGATCTGATGCACCAAGCGGGCGTTAGTTTAAGTCAAATGCGTATTTGTGAACCTTTTGGGCCAGAGCAACGCAAGGGACTATGGTTATATCATGTGCTAGAGCCTGAAACATGGAGTCTTGCTTGTGAACGAGTGAGTGGAGCTGATGCCGGAATGTTATATACGAATCCTCGTAATAAATCAGGTTTCTATGGGCGACATCAAATTAGCAAACCTTCCCATCATACGTGGAAATCTTATGCTCACTTTTTATTAGCCAGTTTACCAGAGAAAACAGCAGAACATTATCGTAATAAAATAGCGGTCTATCTTCGCTGGTATGCCGAACGAGATTACCCAAATGGCATACCTGATGCACAAGAAGGTGATACTAGCACTAAACAGATACCTTCTTGGCGACGAATTTGTAAGACCATCTTGCGTAACGATTTTTGGTGTAGAACATTAGCATTTAGTCCTACTAAATCACACTGTTATGATCGATATTTCAAACGGATACAAGGAAAACGAAAAGACTGGCAACTTATTTAGCAAGGTGTGAATATGACCATTGAAACTATAATTTCTGTTTTAAAAGAGTACCTAGCAAAACTAAATGATGAACAAAAAATTGAAGCTCTCAATAAAATAAAAATATCGCTTCATCAAATAAGCCCATTTAAAAATGAACCTACTGACTGTGTTCTTTGGATAAAGCAACAACAAGTTATCGCTAATGACTATAATCCCAATGTCATGTCTCCGACAGAAAAGAGATTACTAGAAACGTCTCTGGTAAAAGACGGTTATACTCAGCCTGTTGTTGTCTTACCTATTCAACAATCCAAAAATAAACCATCACAATGGCAAGTCGTTGATGGTTACCATCGTTATTTATTGAGTAAAAAAAATAGCTTAAACAAGCGAATTAACGGCTATTTACCTATTACTATACTTGATGTTGAAAGTCATACTATGGCTGACCAAATGGCAGCGACTATTCGCCATAATCGGGCTAGAGGGCAACATCAAGTGGCAGCAATGTCGGATATAGTTAGAGATTTATCAAGATTAGGTTGGAATGACCAAAAGATTGGTGATGAATTAGGTATGTCACAAGATGAAGTACTACGTTTAAAACAGATTAGTGGCTTAGCTGAATTATTTTCAGAGCACGACTTTTCAGAAGCTTGGACGGTTAAATAGAAATAACTTTATATAAAGCACCAATAAATATATTTATATAATTGGTGCTCACTTACCAATATCAATATCATAGAAATAATTTATATATACGATCTAGTTTCAGTTACTTATTAAAACCACTCTTGTTTACTCATTCTTAGTAAGAGTAATTTAAGTTAAAAAACCACCTTACTATAGCTATAGTTAAAAAATAAAAACCAATTTATCACAAAATTAATCCTTCCCATTTAAAAATAATATCTATATTTATTTTTCATTCATAAAGCCAATAAAAATTAAAGTAATTTAAAATATTTTCATCTTTATTGTCGCTATGATAATAACAATCAAATGATTGATATTGACGATCGTAACCATTCATTTGATAGATGAAAACTATCATTATATTACAAATCGATCGATAAAAACATTTTGATAATTACTTTATATTGATATTAATATATAAGAATAATCGATAATTTTGGTTATAAATACTAAAAATTTGCATTTATGTTAAATTTTACCGCTATCGATCTAAAAGTGATAGTTATTGTATTTCTGACTGTAGAATTAATAGCAGTACTAAATTAATACAGATATATAACATTTAATAGCAGTTAACTAAAAGTTAATTGTTTTTAAAAAATGCTTTATAACCTTATAAAAAATAGATGACCATGATAAACTCCACTATTGCACACAAAATAAAACAAAGAAGAAAAGAGTTAAGACTAACAGGCATAGAAATGGGAAATCGATTAGGGATAAGCCAGCAACATTATTCTCGAATAGAAAATGGTAACATAAAAATCACGGTAGAACTTTTGTTTTCTATTGCATTTATTCTCAATATGACGCCACAAAGTTTATTACCTAATTATAATTTATTGGATAAAAAAATCATTAATCTTTCAGATGAGAAAAATATCATCAAAGCAAAACAGGCTTTATCTGCAGAATTTATTATACCAATAAAAGAAAAATAATATTTTATACATATTATTTAACTTTATTCAAGAATAATTATTCTTTTTGCTTAATTAGATATCAAAAAACTCGCAAACAAAAAAATCAAAAGTATATTAAGCCCTCATATTAGTAAAATCCCCGCCAAAAGCAAATTATACTAGACCAATCAACACTATAGAATATCGATGGAATTCCTTTTTCGAAGGTATGCTTAATCGATACTTAAAATAACACCGTTGTTAATATTATACTGTGATACAAAAAAAGTTATTAAGATAACTTTAAGATTATTTATAAAAATATAATTATTCTTATTTATTACTATACATGTTGATAATTTTGTATATAAAATTATCAACAATCCATGCTTTTTATAAACCGGAGAAATCAAGTGCGGTATATATTATTATTTATCTCTTTGTTTTTTATTGTAATTTTTCTATTAAAAACACAGGGCAGTACCAAAAACGATGTTATTAACCAACCCACAGAAATAGAAAGAAAATTAAATAAAAAAGTCGAAAGATGTATGTTTCACTCAAAAATAAAAACTAAACGTTTGCCTTGGATAATGTTAACACGTAAACGTTCATGCTCTTAGTGAGAATAAGTGATCACTCTGGTTATTATAACTATTTTTACAAACAATACCGCTTATTTTATAATCAAAAAATCAATGTTACTTATTGAGTTATATTAATATATAGTATAGTTTATTAATTCCTACCTCTTACTATAATTAATTAAGTTTTTCTAAAAACTGAACTTATTCAGAATACTATAAATAAATTATACTTAATATAAATTAGTCTATATAATACCCTATGCAATTTTATTTTGATTATGAGCTAACAATGAGTTCTATAAAATCACCTATAATTATCTCTATCACCTCAATTGCAGGTGGCGGCAAAACAGCACTTTCTCATTATATAAGAGAAAAGCTTCCATCAAGCAAATGCCTTCATTTTGATGATTTCGACTGCCCTACAGCACCTGAAGATCTCGATGAGTGGATAGAACAAGGTGGTAATTATAGCGAATGAGATATAAAGCCATTTGTTGAACAAGTTAATCAGACAATAGAAGAGCCTCAATATACTCATATCATTTTGGATTATCCTTTTGCCAGATCTCACCCAGCGCTACAACAGATGATCGACTATGCCTTTTTTATTGATACACCACTAGATATCGCATTAGCAAGAAGAATACTGCGTGATTATAAAGAGAAAAGTGGAAATGATATTATTCATTATTTAGAAGAGTACTTAATCTACTCACGGCCCTCATATACAGCAATGACAGAAAGAGAAAAGCTAAGTGCGGACATTATTATTGATGGTAACGCATCTGTGTCTTTAATTGCACAGAATATCCTAAAGTATATTGTTTAACCTTAACGCTGTACCGTATTAAATCAATAGCATCCACCAATTTTACTATTACATACGGTGATCTTCTGGTGCTGTCTAATCGTATTGATTACGCTGTCAGAATATGGATCTGGCTTCATCGCATCTTTACTCGATTGCTCATATTTATCAATATCAGACTGTGGTGTCGAACATCCTGAAACAAAAAATACAGTTAGTAATATCGCTGAAACTAGCTTCATATAAAGTCCTATTGAGCTGAATAAATATTTTTCAATATCATTTAGTTATATTTATTTTTGTTACCTAGTGTAGCAGTCTATCCTACTATTTTACGACTAAAATTAATCTTTTATTAATTGATGCTCACCTATCATAAATAATAATGCTTATGAAAGGCACCCTGCATGTGAAACCCAAAATTTTAACTCTAGGGTGCCAAAAAATTAAACTGAAAATAGAATAGATATTAGCTATCGATTTACAATATTGCTTTGATACTCTCCGCAAGTGTTGTTGTACGCCGGCCAATTAATTTACTTAGGGTATGACTATCATCAAATAATCCACCTTTGGATGCGCCGATATCAGAATCAGCCAGCATATTTGATAATTTATCGGGTAAGCCTGCCGTTTTTAACGCAGCGACAAAATCGGCCTGACTTAAATTGTTATATATCACTTGCTTCCCGCTTTGTTTAGTCAATTCCTTAGCCAATTGCTCTAATGTCCAAGCTTCATCACCAGCAAGCTCATACACTTTACCTATATGTCCTTCTTCACTAATTACCCGAGTAGCAGCCAATGCATAATCGGCCCGAGTAGCTGAAGCTATTTTGCCATCACCAGCCGCCCCCAGAAAAACGCCATGCTCAAGTGCTGCAGGGACACTTGCCAGATAATTTTCTGTATACCAGCCATTTCGTAATAAAGTGTAAGAGATCCCAGAATCAGCTAGCATTTTTTCTGTTTCTACATGTTCCACATGCAAGCTTAATGGAGAGCGATCAGCATGTAATATGCTAGTGTAAGCAATAAATTGTACATCTGCTGATTTTGCTGCCTCAATGACATTACGATGTTGAATGGTACGTTTGCCAACTTCACTTGAGGAAATTAAAAGTAATTTATCGACACCCTGTAAAGCTGTTATTAATGAAGCTTTATCATTGTAATCCGCCTGACGTACTAAAACTCCTTTCTGACTTAAAGACGATCCTTTTTTTACATCACGAGCAAATGCCACTATTTGATTAGCAGGAACGGTTTGAAGAAGGTTTTCAATCACATGTTGACCTAATAGGCCTGTTGCACCAGTAATTGCAATCATAAGATAACTCCTTAATGTATCACTTGTGTTTTGATAACATAGCACCTAAACTTACCAAAAGTAAGTACATACAAAAAGGTAAGTATACAATGACAATATCCACACTCTCGCAGCAATTACGTGAAGGAAATCTATTTTCTAAACAGTGCCCATCCAGAGAGATCCTCAAACATGTTACAAGTCGTTGGGGCATACTCATTTTAATAGCCCTACGTGATGGAACACATCGTTTTAGTGATTTACGACGTAAAATTGGCGGAGTAAGTGAGAAAATGCTGTCTCAATCGTTACAAGTATTGGAGCAAGATGGTTTTATTAACCGAATGTCATATCCTGTTGTTCCACCCCATGTAGAGTACTCTTTGACAGATCTTGGTGAGCAAATAAGTGAGAAACTCACGCTTCTTGCGGATTGGATAGAAATAAATTTACCTAATATCTTGTCACGACAAGAAGTGGTAGAGATTTAATATAAGTATCTATACCATTTTTTGACATACTTTCTTGTAGCAACAATATTTAATCTTTTAAATATTTACCACTGTATAAACTATCATGCTGAAATCTCATTATTATAATCTCTTTTTATGGAAGTAAACTATTTCACATAATAAAGTTAGCACTATTTATTAATAGTGCTCCCTTTTATTTGGACAGAAAAGTAATCAATAACCAATGGGAGTAATTTATTATATCTACTCCATTCAACATTAGTCCCATACAGATATGCATCTCGCGCGACAGTGACTACTTCAATAAATTCATTAGGTATTTTATTGATTGACCAATTTGCCGCGACATCCTTTGATACAAAACGTCCAGTTCTCATCGTAAACCACATTCTTGCGAGAGTTAAAATAATATTACGTTCATCACCATCAATAGAAGAAGTTAAATTAGGTAGGGAATCTAAAATTGCTTTTCTTATTTGTTGGCTATTAATCTCAGGTAAGATAAAACCATCCCCCCAAAGGAGTTTTGAGTCTTTCTTCGCCTGTGCCAACATCAATGTATATTCTGGATCATCATGCTCTATATTACTTATGCCTTGTTCAAAAGAGTCTCTCAACCATTCTCCATAAATAAATTCACATCTAGCTGGGTATTCTAGATCCTGTAATTGGCCACCAACAAATATCGTGATTTCTAAGGGCCTACGTCCGAATTGATCATGAGGATATCGACCAGAACTAGCTAATAAATCAGTAATAAGTGATTTTTTTTCATTTTTAGTCAAAGCTGTTTTAACGATGACAAGAAGATCAATATCACTAGTAGGTTGAAGTCCACCTAAAACCGATGAGCCATGCAAATAAATTGTGTCCAATTTATCTTTACAAATTTTTGTTAATGAATTAAGCACTTGTTGAATTTGAAATGATGCGTCCACAGAAAGCGCCCTCTTAGAAATTTTGTTACTAACACAATATACTCTAGCGATTAAGTGTATCTATTGCGAGCCATAAACACCCAATCCATTTTTCTAGTGTAAGCTTGCACTTCTTTAAGCATCCGGTTTATTTTGCCCTTATTTATTCAAATATTATAATTTATAGGCTATTACAAAAAATTAAGGCTACACATTATGTGCAGCCTTAATCTTATTTAAGCTATCTCACTAAATTAGCTTTTATCTTTATTTTCTATCGCTATTGTTTGCCGTTTTTCTTCTTCAGGTAACTCATATTCAATAGCAATGGTCAGAAGTCCACTTGATAAATCGGCTTTTTCTATTTTGACATTTTTACCGAGGTCAAACTGCAATGTAAACTGCCCTTGAGATATACCTCGGTGGATCCATTTATCATTGTCTTCTTCTAATTTTTCTTCTTTTTTCCCTTCAATCAATAAGCGACTTCCTTTCAATGAAACCGATAAGTCATCTTCTTGATATCCAGGCACACTCACTGTTAGTTCATAATGGCTATCATCAATCTGTTTCAGATTATAAGTCTGAGTCGGTGATGAAATTGGTTTACTGCCTGTTAACTGGCTAAACAGGCGATCTATCTGATCAAAACGGTTTGAAAGTAGATTGTCAGATAAAGTTGGGAATAATGAAAAAGGTTTAATGTTAGGCATATAATTCCTCCTTCAGTATTTATTGAATTATGGGCGATATCTGATTGGCCCAATATATAAATATGAACGAGCAAGTATTTTTCAAGCCCTAAAATCTAAATTTTTTTTTAGCCAATATGAGATTGTAGATAGCAAAAAACCCCGCCGAAGCGAGGTTTTATATATTCAACTATTTAATGCTTAACTTATTTGAGCTGTCATCACACTTTTGCAAAAGATACATTTTGCGCCGTGTGGATTGTTCACTGTAACATCAAATTGTGATGTTCTATATTGTGAACCGCGACAACTTGGGCATTTAAAATAGAGGCGAATTGTAATAGCGCCTTTAGAGAGCCACCACGTTGCCTGCTGCAGGGCCTTTCATACCATTTTCCATGGTAAATGAAACTTGTTGGCCTTCAGCTAATGTTTTGAAGTTATCACTTTGGATTGCAGAGAAATGCACGAATACATCTTTGCTGCCATCTGCTGGAGTAATAAAACCAAAACCTTTACCTTCATCGAACCATTTTACTGTACCAGTCATTGAATTAGACATAGAATTTCCTTTAATTTATTTAATTTGCCATAAGGCATATATGGTTTGTTTGGTATTTTTACTTATGGGAATTAATTAGAAGGAATTCGCAATGAAGTGGTATCAAGGATAACGCTAAACGGGAACAACTTTAAACTGACTAACATAAATAGGTCTGTACTTCCAAACCAGTGACTTCATTAAGCCATAGAAAAACTCAGATAGCAAACTTTATTTTTGGTGAATAAAAAATCTATCAATAAGATTGATATAGACAAAATCATAAAAACTTATCAATAAAAATAAGTTTTTATTTCCTTAAATCAAAGAATTAAAATAAAAAGAGATACCAGATGTTCTTTAACCAAAACATGATCTGGCATCTCATATCACTCATCTTTCCACATTCAAATAATAAGAATAAGATTAAGATAGAAATTAATCAGTTATAAAATAGTTTTTAGTCTATTTTGCTATGCTCATTTTTCATCAGTTCAAATACAAAAGGCACTGAATTTCGCAAAGAGACATTGTATACATCTAAATGACCAATATTCGGATATTCATATACATATGCATTTGTGCCTGCTTCCAATACATCTCTTGCAAACTCTTGTTGCCAACGAGTTAGCACATGAATATCTTCTAAACCAATCCCTATAAATACGGGCTTATCAACAAGAAGTTTTCTATAATTTAAACTTGATGCTTCTTGCTCTAATAGCTCGTAAAACTTAGGTTTTAAGCTATTTGATGCGTTTAATTTATTATCCATTACCAATTGACTTAATGGACTGATACAAAGCGTTTTCGCTTTTTCAACATAAGGTATTGCTAATTCTTGGAAATAATCTTCCACTTTTAAGTTTGGATTTTTATCAGCAGCAGAAAGATATAAGTACATCGCGTAAGGTAGCTTTCTATCACCTTCATCTTGAACACCATCACTAATAAAGTTTTCAAGTAGATTATCACTAAAATAAGGCGTCCCTGTCACTATCGCACCTAAGATATTTAATTCTGGTGCATATTCAGGCTGATAGCCGACAGAGGCAAATGCAGCATGAGCCCCTTGAGATTGCCCCATAAAGATAAAGCGATTACTTAGCGAAAACCCACCTTTCAAGACAGCTTTTGCACTATCCAAAGCGCTCCATGCTGTTGCTCTTTCATCCATATAATGATGCAACCCTGATGAGCCTAAACCTGGATAATCAGGTGCAACAATCGCAAACCCAAGGGATAGCCAAGTATTTAAATATTGCGATACGCGACTATTTTTAGGTGTTAATGAAGGAGCACAAGTTGGCGCTATCCCTACCGTACCATGATTCCATACAATGACAGGCCAACCATTTTTAGGCGCCTGACTTTTCGGAATAAAAACAGCCCCAGTATCTTCACGGATAATTTCTCCATGAACACTGTCACAAGAAGTATAAGATATTGTGTATTGCGCAAAAGCTTCGCTTAACCCTAAGTCAGACGCTAGATCTTGGCAGTGTGTTATTACACCCGGTTTATTAGGGAGATTTTCATTAGTTTTATCGCAGGTAAATAATGATTTTTTAGTAAAGTGTTCCATAAATATTTCCTTATATTATTGATAAGTTTTTTTCCATTTAACTTAATTAGTCTTATAACTAGGGCATGTTTTTAGGCCTGTTATTCGCTAATTTCAGATAACAAAAAACCTCACTAAATGAGTGAGGTTTAACAAAGTTTAGTGTGCTTAGTAACAAATTGCCCACTATTTAGAGATGATAAGACAAATTTTTTCGAAATGCAATCTTTTACTGTATATAATTACAGCATTTTGTATATTATTGTGTACTATTTATCTTTTCGCCAACTAGGTATAGTTAATCAGTACAAAAAAATGTTGATAAATCATCACGTGATCGCCTTACTGCAAATAGTGTCGATATTACTAATAGGTTAGATTTTGTTGGCGAAGCTATTTTAAATTTCTCCTTTGGCATCTCATTGCGACTAATACACATTAATAATGCTATGGACAAATTGGTTTAATCTATTGCAATACTTAGTAGTTACTATTAGAGACTTTCTAACTAATTGGTTATATTAAAATTTCTATCAACCCCCGTGTTGATATCTAATTAAGTTTTATTTTTGCTTCATTTAAACACCCTGTGAGTATAAAAATCACAGGGTATTTTTTGTTTATAAATACCATTCTCTATATAACTATGTTAATCATTAGTGTAAAAATCCAATTAATAAGCTCACAGAAGTGAGTTTATTAATTAAAAATTATGAGGTTCTTTAGCAACAGCCTTACGGATCATCATATCCAATCAATCCGTAATCTTAGACCAATGTATTTACCTTTCACGTCGTTGACATCCTCCACCCCCTAAAGGACGAGGATCCCTACTGCGTTCAGACTGATGTCTGAATCACCTCGGCGGGTTCCTGCTTCGACGGGCGGTCTGACTGCACCCTCCCTCCACAGGCAAGCACGACATGTCCTGCCGCTAAAATGTTACGTGCCCCGTTGATATCAGCATTCGCTGTATATCCACATTCAAGGCACTCGAATTGACTTTGTGACGGGCGGTTTTCCTTAACATAACATGTAGTGCGCAAGCCAGTTATCAATAATACCGGAATAGCGCTATTCAATTAAAATTGCTACATTAATTGCCCCTGTATATTTATTGGCTTTGATGTTGCCATTAGCACAAAGGTTAAAAATTATGTTTTGTGTAAAACTCTTCATATTTTGTTGTGCTAGTTTATTACTACCGACGAGTCGCAAGGCCTCTTGTGCATTGGCTTGACAAATATTTGATTGTGCAGATTTTAAAGAAGCCACCACATAAGGCAGTGTGGTGATATTTTCAGAGCCATTGGTGGATAGCTCCATCCCTGTTTCACTGCCTGAGACTAAATTATTAAAAGGGCTCAGAGTGAGATAGATATTTTTATTAGCATAAGGACAATTGACACTGATACTGGCTAAATTATCTGCTAATTTAGTGGGTGTTGCATAATTTTTCGCGATTTGAGTCGGAAACTGAATATTGGTAGACGTTTGGGGGATAACGTCACAAGCTTTGAGTGCTTTAATATTCACATTATCCGTTGAACTTAATAATGTCTGAGAACTTGCAGAAGAACCTGAGCTAGTGCGAATGACGGCATAAAATTTTGAATCATCACGCATGGCATATTCACCGGCCTCTAATGGCCCGATGGCATACGCGGAATAACTGGATATTGTTAATGTTAACAAATGAACTTCATCACTACCATCTACGTATCGTGCTGAGAAAAAATTACTATTACCTTGTCTTGGCAAAAGACCCCAACTTAATTCACCAAAATCAGAGGAAAAATTATTATACATATTTGTCATAGCGGTGGTTTGGGAACGACTAAATGAAAATGAAGCATTCTCATATGTGCCATTAGCCCGTTTATAACGCAATGTACCATATCCACTGGGTGCTAAAACAATAAAGGCCCCTTTGGGATTGCTTTTATTGTAGATAGCCACACCCGCTCGTCCAATTTCGGGGTAAAAAGGCAGTGATTCCATCACAAATCGATAAGGCTCCCAGTTAAAGCTTATATAAGGTGAATTCGCCTGAAGCTTTGGACTTACCATCCCATAATTTTTCGTTGTTGAACCCACTGGCGGAGTGACCTCCCCTAAATAACCTGTTGAGCCAATAGGAACGGATAACTCTAACGCATTAGCGGAATGAAGGAATATTATTGGTATCAAGAATAACGATAAACCGTATCCCCCTATTTTTTTTATCATTGATGGACACATCGAATTTCGATACTTTGTCGAAAACGCTCTTTTATTCACGTGTATCTCCAGCATTAAAATAAAAATAATGTAAATATATATAAATGATTATAAAATAATATCACTTTTAAATATGATTACATCAGCCATTTCATTATTTTAAGATAATTAAAAATAAAGATAGAAAAATAAATTAAACCCTTCATTAATAGATTATTCAAATTAGAACAAGTAGCCTATTTACAAAAAAAATTTAATTAAGAAATAAAAAACATTTATTTATTATAAGTAATTAAATTTAGGGATTATTTGATCTACTTTAATCAAACAGGGCACTTTAATAATGGAATATAATCTAACTATTGAAGTGTTAAATGAAAAAACGAACAAACAGTGTTTATACTACTAGGTTTAAGCAAGAAGCGGTCGCATTAGTCAGCAAACAAGGTTATAGCGTTCCAAAAGCGGTAGCTTCTTTAGGGATCACCGATAAATTACTTTATAACTGGAAAGTAAAATTCGACGCTGAGTAATCAGGTAACAACTTGAACGCCAAAAATTAGATAAAAATCGTGATTTAATTGCTCAAATTTCAGGTGGTTTTGATAACTCGTTTTGATAACTTTTTGATAACCGTTTCAAAATTGACAATAAAAAACGGGAACTAATAAGCTCCCGTTAACTATTTCTCAAATCAACAATTACATATGCTTGATAATCGCGTCACCAAACTCGCTACATTTCAGCAGTTTAGCGCCGTCCATTAGACGTTCGAAATCATAAGTAACGGTCTTAGCTTCAATCGCGCCTTCCATACCTTTAATGATTAAGTCAGCCGCTTCTGTCCAACCCATGTGGCGTAGCATCATCTCCGCGGAGAGAATAATAGAGCCTGGGTTAACTTTATCTTGTCCGGCATATTTTGGTGCTGTTCCGTGAGTCGCTTCAAATAATGCACACTCATCACCAATATTAGCGCCAGGAGCAATCCCAATACCACCAACTTGTGCTGCTAATGCATCAGAAATATAGTCGCCATTTAGGTTCATACAAGCGATAACATCATACTCGGCTGGGCGTAACAGGATTTGTTGTAAGAATGCATCTGCGATAACATCTTTAACAATAATATCTTTGCCTGATTTAGGGTTCTTAATTTTAACCCAAGGACCACCATCTAACAGCTCACCACCAAATTCTTCACGGGCTAATTCGTAACCCCAATCTTTAAAGGCACCTTCGGTAAATTTCATAATATTACCTTTATGCACCAATGTAACGGAGTCGCGATCGTTATCAATTGCATATTCAATCGCTGCACGAACTAAACGTTTAGTCCCCTCTTCTGAACATGGCTTAATACCGATACCACAATCTTGTGGGAAGCGAATTTTGGTTACACCCATTTCATCTTGCAGGAACTTAATCACTTTATCAGCTTCTGCTGAGCCGGCTTTCCACTCAATACCGGCATAGATATCTTCTGAGTTTTCACGGAAGATAACCATATCCGTCAGTTCTGGGTGTTTTACTGGGCTTGGAGTGCCTTTGTAATAACGCACTGGGCGCAGGCAAACGTAAAGGTCGAGTTGTTGGCGTAGTGCCACATTTAATGAACGGATACCACCACCTACTGGTGTAGTAAGAGGACCTTTAATAGAAACACGATATTCACGGATAAGATCTAAGGTTTCTTCTGGCAGCCAAACATCTTTACCATAAATTTGTGTTGATTTTTCACCGGTGTAGACTTCCATCCACTCAATCTTACGTTCATTGCCGTAAGCTTTTTCAACCGCTGCATCAACAACTTTTAACATTGCTGGCGTGACATCGATACCGATACCATCCCCTTCGATATAAGGGATAACCGGATTATTTGGAACAACAAGCTTACCTTTAGCATCTAATGTAATTTTAGCACCATTAGCCGGAACAACTACTTTGCTTTCCATTTACCTCTCCTTTCATGTAAGCGCACGCTTTGTTAATTTTTTGTAAGAGACCTGTCAATACTACTTGATTATTCAGCTAACGCCAATCGCTTCTCTTTTAAGGTATAATCAATCTCCCATTTTTGACAAAAAATAGCTATGGCAAATCAATTTAACAATAGATCGAAACTACGCAAATCTCACGCACTAGTAGGACAAAAAAAACCTTCTCGCCCTAGAGGTGAGCGTAAAGTGATTATCTTTAATAAACCCTTTGATGTCCTTGTGCAATTTACCGATGACAGCGGTAGAAAAACGCTAAAAGATTTTATCCCCATTCCTGATATTTATGCGGCAGGACGGTTAGATAGAGATAGTGAAGGTCTGTTAGTATTAACAAATGATGGCAAATTACAGGCCAAATTAACTCAACCAAATAAAAAAACAGGGAAAGTCTACTATGCTCAAGTAGAAGGCATTCCCACAGAGATAGCGTTACAACAATTTCGTGAAGGACTTAACCTAAAGGATGGGAAAACACTACCTGCAAAAATTGAAAGGGTAGAACAGCCAACGTGGGTTTGGACGCGATTTCCACCTATTAGAGAGCGTCAATCTATTCCGACTAGCTGGTTAAAAATCACTTTATTTGAAGGAAAAAACCGCCAAGTTAGACGTATGACTGCCCATATTGGTTATCCCACATTACGCTTAATTCGTTTTAGCATGGGAAATATTACCTTGGATAATCTATTACCGGGTCAATGGAAGGAGATTAATTTTGTTTAAACCACATATCACTGTTGCTTGTATTGTTCATGCAAACAATAAATTTTTAGTTGTTGAAGAAACGGTAAATGGTAAAGCCACATGGAATCAACCCGCAGGACATTTAGAAGCAAATGAAACCCTGATCCAAGCGGCACAACGAGAGTTATGGGAAGAAACCGGTTTAACCTTGCCGGTACAATATTTTCTGAAATTGCATCAGTGGGTGGCACCGGACAATACGCCATTTTTGCGTTTTTTATTTTTGATAGAAGCACCAGAACAATTAGCCACACAACCACATGACGATGATATTAATGGCTGCTACTGGGTGACCGCGCAAGAGATAATCAATAGCCAACAATTACGTTCACCGCTGGTAAAAGAAAGTATTCTTTGTTATCAACAAAATGAACGTTATCCACTCTCTTTACTGGATAGCTTTGGTTCAACATTTGCCTCTTAACAATGACTTTCATAGTTAAGAAGGCAAAAAATGTATTCGTTTGATGCACCCTTGATAGTGATATGGTAAAGTATGGCGCTTATTTTTCCGCAGTGAGATCCATTCATGTCAGATAACAGCCAAAAAAAAGTCATCGTTGGAATGTCCGGTGGCGTAGATTCATCCGTCTCAGCCTATCTTCTTAAGGAACAGGGATATCAGGTCGTTGGTCTGTTTATGAAGAACTGGGAAGAAGATGACGATACAGAATATTGCTCAGCTTCTGCCGACCTTGCCGACGCGCAAGCCGTGTGCGATAAGCTTGGCATAGAACTTCACACTATCAATTTTGCCGCTGAATATTGGGATAATGTATTTGAACACTTTTTATCTGAATATAAAGCTGGCCGCACCCCTAATCCCGATATTCTATGTAATAAAGAGATAAAATTTAAAGCATTTTTAGAATATGCAGCTGAAGATTTAGGGGCCGACTATATTGCAACGGGCCACTATGTTCGTCGCCGTGATATTGATGGTAAAAGCCAATTACTGCGCGGTGTTGATAACAACAAAGATCAAAGCTACTTCTTATATACATTAAGTCATCAGCAAATCGCCCAAAGCCTTTTCCCTGTCGGTGAAATGGAAAAACCTGAGGTGAGAAAAATTGCCGAGAAGCTTGATTTAGCCACCGCGAAGAAAAAAGACTCTACGGGGATCTGCTTTATCGGTGAACGCAAGTTTACTGATTTCTTATCGCGCTATTTACCTGCCAAACCGGGTCCTATCGTCACCGTAGATGGCGAAACCATTGGTGAACATCAAGGGTTGATGTACCACACCTTAGGTCAACGTAAAGGTCTGGGTATCGGTGGCACAAAAGAAGGTAGCGAAGATCCTTGGTATGTAGTCGATAAAGATGTTGCAAATAACATATTAATTGTCGCACAAGGTCATGAACACCCTCGATTAATGTCCGTAGGCTTAATTGCTCAACAACTTCATTGGGTCGCAAGAGAGCCTATTACCGAAGCTTTTCGTTGCACGGTGAAAACACGATATCGCCAAGCTGATATTCCGTGTACAGTAACACCATTAGATGAAGATAAAATTGAAGTCCGTTTTGACTATCCTGTTGCTGCTGTTACACCGGGGCAATCGGCCGTTTTCTATCAAGACGAAGTCTGTTTAGGTGGCGGTATTATTGAAACACGTATTCAGGAGTAGATGTGGCTAAAGATTTTCGTGATATTACCCTTGCACTGGCAGGTATCTGCCAGGCAAGTCGTCTTGTTCAGCAAATTGCTTATCAAGGGAATGCAGACGAGAAAGATGTTGAAGTCATGATTAACAGCATTTTTAATATCAACCCAACTTCAACCTTGGATGTTTATGGTAATCAAATAAGTCATTTGAAATTAGGTTTTCAAACCATAAAAGCTATCCATCAAGCGGTAAGAAGAGAAAAACTCACGTTTGAGTTGATGACTTATCAACAAGGCCTGATTAACCTTGAACGTATCATCAACAAAAATAACGATTACAGTTCGCATTTGTCACAAAAAATATCTCAACTTGAACGACAAAAAAATTATTTTGAACCGCTTTCTGACGGATTATTTAATGCTCTCGCTGGCGTTTATAGTGATGCGGTCAGCCCTGTAGGGCCAAAAATTCAAGTTAATGGTTCGATTGAGTTACTTAAAAACCCTATTATTCAAGCCAAAGTTCGTGGATTACTTCTGACAGGTCTTCGTAGTGCCGTACTTTGGCGTCAAGTAGGTGGTCGCCGTTTTGATTTTTTACTCCATCAAAAAACCATCTTACGACAAACTGATGATTTTCTCGCTCAATGTTAATACTTTAAAATTCAACCTGGGAGTTGCCAACAATGGAATTATCTTCGCTGACAGCGATTTCACCGATTGACGGTCGTTACGGTAGTAAAACCTCGTCGTTACGGACTATTTTTAGTGAATTCGGTCTTTTGAAATTCCGTGTACAGGTAGAAGTTCGCTGGCTACAAAAGCTAGCATCTTGCACCGACATTAAAGAAGTTCCCGCCTTTGAACAAAACGCAATCGATTACCTTGATGCAATTGTTGCTAACTTCAATGAAGATGATGCTGCCCGTATCAAAACTATCGAGCGCACCACCAATCATGATGTGAAAGCGGTTGAATATTTCTTAAAAGAAAAAGTGGCAGCTATCCCTGCACTACAGCAAGTTTCTGAGTTTATTCACTTCGCTTGTACTTCTGAAGATATTAATAATTTATCCCATGCCATCATGTTAGAAACAGCACGCCAAGAAGTGCTACTACCTGCATGGCGCGAGCTTATTGATACTATCAGTAAAATGGCGCAAGCATATCGTGATTTACCCCTGCTTTCTCGTACTCACGGACAACCGGCAACACCTTCAACGGTAGGAAAAGAGTTTGCAAACGTTGCATACCGTATGGAGCGTCAATATCGCCAACTTACTCAAGTAGAAATTTTAGGTAAGATTAATGGTGCAGTAGGTAACTATAATGCTCACTTAGCTGCCTATCCTGAAGTTGATTGGCACCAATTTAGTGAAGAATTTGTTACTTCATTGGGGATCACATGGAACCCATATACTACTCAAATTGAACCACACGACTATATTGCCGAGCTTTTTGATTGCATCAGCCGCTTTAATACAATTTTAATTGATTTTGACCGTGATATTTGGGGTTATATCGCTCTTAATCACTTCAAACAGAAGACTATTGCCGGTGAGATTGGCTCATCAACAATGCCTCATAAAGTGAATCCTATCGATTTTGAAAACTCTGAAGGTAATTTAGGTTTAGCTAATGCCGTTATGGGGCATCTTTCCAGCAAATTACCGGTTTCGCGTTGGCAACGTGATTTAACTGACTCAACCGTACTACGTAACCTAGGTGTCGGTATCGGTTATGCATTAATCGCTTACCAATCAACCATGAAAGGCTTAAATAAATTAGAAGTTAATGAAAGTCATCTTCGTGAAGAGTTAGATAGCAACTGGGAAGTTCTTGCTGAACCAATCCAAACAGTTATGCGTCGCTATGGTATTGAAAAACCTTATGAAAAACTTAAAGAGTTAACTCGTGGTAAACGGATCACGGCACAAGATATGATTGTGTTTATTGACGGTTTAGCACTACCAGAACAAGAAAAAGCACGCTTAAAAGCGATGACACCTGAAAGCTATATTGGTTTTGCCAGTCAACTTGTTGATAAATTAGATTAATTTATCCCATACTTAAAAGGCAGATAATCTCTGCCTTTTTTTATATCGATTACCCATCCGTCCTAAATAAGATAAAAACTATCTATAACTTAAACACATTGTCCGTTACGGTATTCTTTAGGTGCTAGATTGACTATCATTATCTTAACTTCTCTTACAGCAACTGATTTTTACTGATGTACACAAGGTGGAATATGCGGATCTTAATTATTGAAGATAATATCTTACTTCGCCATCATTTATCTGTGCAGTTTCGCGATGCAGGACATCAAGTTGATGCAGCACAGGATGCGAAAGAAGCCGATCACTTTATCGCAGAAAGTACACCTGATGTCGCCATTGTTGATTTAGGTCTTCCTGATGAAGATGGTATCAGCCTTATTCGTCGATGGCGGGAAAATAATATTACTATTCCTATTATGGTATTAACGGCTCGAGAAAGCTGGCAGGAAAAAGTGACCGCATTAAATGCCGGTGCTGATGATTATGTGACAAAGCCTTTTCATTTTGAAGAGATCGTGGCACGCGTTCAGGCATTAATGCGAAGAAACATGGGCATTGCCTCACAAATACTGACTATTGCCCCTTTTGAGTTGGATTTATCACGTAAAGAGTTCATGATCTTAGGTGAGCAAATCAAGCTCACTGCATTCGAATATACTATTTTAGAAACATTAATGCGTAATCAAAACAAAGTGGTGAGCAAAGATGTGCTAATGCGCCAACTTTATCCTGATGCAGAGCAGCGAGAAAGTCATACCATTGATGTGCTTATGGGGCGTCTGCGCAAAAAAATTCTCCAAAAATATGATAATGATGTCATTGTAACTGTACGTGGACAAGGTTATCGTTTTGATATGAAAGCTTAATATGCATAAAAAACAACGTTCGCCCTTCTCTTTACGAACAAGATTTTTACTTGCCACCAGCGCCATTATTTTAGCACTGACACTCTCTTATGGTTTGGTTGCCATAGTCGGTTCTATTGTCAGTTTTGATAAAACGACTTTTATGCTAATGCGTAGCCAAAGTAATCTCTACTATAGCTTAGCGCAATGGAAAGATGGGCAATTGCAGATTGAATTTCCGACTAACCTCAATAACAACAACACATCGCTGGTGGTTATTTTCGACGAGAAAGGCAATGTGCTATGGACGCCAACGGATTTACCTCAGGTGATCCCAAACAGTATCGCGCCAAAATGGCGCAATAAAGAAGGCTTATTTGAAATTAGTGTGAATGTTAAAACGACACGTTTTATGTTACAGCAACTGCCTCAATATCGAGCCTATCTAAAAAAACTCAACGAATATTCAAGTAATGATACCTTAACGCATTCCGTGGTTATTAATCACTATCCTGCGGCGGATAATATGCCTTATCTATCCATTGCGGTTATCGATCCTATTCCTCAAAGTCTGCAAAATGTAAGTAGAGTCTGGGATTGGTTTCTCTATATATTACTAGCTAATTTTCTTTTGGTGATCCCATTAATTTGGTTAGCAGCCCATTGGAGTTTAAGGCCGATTAAATCCATTATTGAGCAGATCAGCGCGTTGGAAAAAGGCACTCGCGATAATTTAGATGAAAATCCTCCTAAAGAGCTCAAAGGATTAGTTTATAATCTCAACATTTTATTGCGTAATGAACGCAACCGTTATAGTAAATACCGTACCAGTTTATCTGATCTGACCCATAGCTTAAAAACCCCCCTTGCTGTTTTACAATCAACATTACGTGCTCTACGTGCTGGCAAACAAATGTCTATAGAACAAGCTGAGCCAATTATGCAAAGTCAAATTGAACGAATTTCACAGCAAGTTGGTTATTATTTACATCGAGCTTCTCTTCACGGCGATCACGATATAACAACACGCAAGCTCCACTCTTTATCAGGCTTACTTGACAATCTTTGTAGTGCACTTAATAAGGTCTATCAATCCAAAGGCGTTGATATAACGTTAAATGTTTCCCCTGAAATTATGTGGTTAGGTGAAAAGAATGATTTTATGGAAGTCATGGGGAATGTACTTGATAATGCTTGTAAGTACTGCTTAGAGTTTGTTGAGATCAATGTAAGTCATGATGACAATTGTGTGATTATCACCGTAGATGATGATGGCCCAGGAGTCAGCCCAGAAAAAAGGGAGCTTATTTTTCAGCGTGGTACACGTGCAGATACATTGCGCCCAGGACAAGGCTTAGGATTATCAATTGCTGTTGATATTATTGAGCAATATAACGGTGATATCACCATTACTGATAGTCCATTAGGGGGGGCAAGACTCATCGTCACCTTTGCTGAGCAACAACTCACTACTGAAATAGAGTAACGCTCTTCTCTATCAACTTATATTATTGCTGATTTAATTTAGGTCTTATCACAATAAGATTGCGAGATGTATGATAACTACGCAGTTGTCAGTATATTACTCGTTATTACTCACATTGCACCAAGGAATGTTTAGCAGGAAGTTGTAATTCATTATATGATATTTTTAGGCTTCCCAAATTCAGGAAATACACAATGGACTATAAACTTAATTTAGATTGGCAATCATTTTTAGAAAGCCATTGGCAAAAACGTCCTTTATTAATCAAAAACGGCTTCTCTGGTTTTGTTGATCCTTTATCTCCTGATGAACTTGCAGGTCTTGCAATGGAAGATGAAGTGGATAGCCGTCTTGTGAGTTGTCAAGATGGGCAGTGGGGAGTTAAACATGGGCCTTTTGAGCACTTTGAAGGTTTGGGCGATAAAGATTGGTCGTTATTAGTTCAAGCGGTCGATCACTGGCATTTTCCAAGTGCGGCATTGATGAAACCTTTTCGTGTGTTGCCCGATTGGCGTATTGATGATTTGATGATCTCTTACTCTGTTCCCGGAGGCGGTGTGGGTCCTCATCTTGATCAATATGACGTATTTATTATTCAAGGGCAAGGTCGTCGTCGTTGGCGTGTGGGTGAGAAAATCCCAATGAAACAGCACTGCCCTCACCCGGATTTACTTCAAGTTGATCCTTTTGACGCCATTATCGATGAAGAATTAGAGCCGGGTGATATTCTGTATATTCCACCTGGATTTCCTCATGAAGGCTACGCCATTGAAGAATCACTAAACTATTCTGTTGGCTTTAGAGCTCCTAATGCACGAGAGCTATTTAGCGGTTTTGCTGACTATGTTTTAGCAAATGACTTAGGAAGCTACCGTTACAGTGATCCTGATCTTACTCCTCGAGATAATCCGGCATTAGTCCAGCATCAAGAATTAAATAAGTTGCATGATATGATGGAAGACTTACTTGCCCAACCCGAAGTATTCCGTCATTGGTTTGGGGAGTTTATTTCTCAATCTCGCCATGAACTTGACTTAGCCATTCCTGAACCTTTATATGAAAATGCTGAGATCCACGATTTACTGCAACAAGGTGAACAACTTCATCGCTTAAACGGTATTCGCGCACTGCGTGTTGGTGATAGTTGCTTTGTTAATGGTGAATTAATGGATACTCATCATATTGAAGCTGCAGATGCCCTTTGCCAATATGATTGTATTGATAAACAACATTTAGGTGATGCTTTAGCAGATCCAAAATTTATACGCTTATTGACGCATCTTGTTAACCAAGGCTATTGGTATTTTGAAGATTAAGTATAAATAAACTATTTTTATACAAACACACCCAGCTAATTATAGCTGGGTGTTATTTTAACTATGTTAATAAACAGTAACTGTTATCTTATTAAATAATACATCGCCTCTTTTAGTAACGTTCTTGTGCCATAAAATAACCATGGCAAAACGATAAAGAACGCACTCTGTAGCCCTAAAAGTAACCAGGTATGCTTATCATTTGATAAATATAAAGAAAATATAATAAGATGGGTAATTAAAAAATAGCTGAAAACGATAATAAACGATGCTTTATACTCTTGTTTACTAAGAGTATTATCACTGGTTATCGGTATTTTTTTACACAGACATTCTGATCTTGTTTGTTTTATTATTATTTTGGAGAGTACAGCCATTACGCAAATATCCTTATATCATTTTATTTAGATTATAAAGAATATTATTTGAAATAATCGGCCAATAACTTATAAAAAACAAACTTATTTTTAAAGCTTAATTTTAAATAATATGAAAACAAACCCTATATTTAAAATATAAAGATAAAATAATAGCCGAGATTGTCGGCTATTATGGGGTAATTATTTTACATAACTGCTCTATTAACAAATAACTTTTGCTTTTTCTCTTTCGGCAGTAATTTCAGCAATTCGCATAATAACACTTACTGCGGCCTCCATACCTTCTAAAGAGATAAATTCATGTTTGCCATGAAAATTATAACCACCCGTAAAGATATTTGGGCAAGGTAATCCGCGATAAGAAAGCTGAGCACCGTCTGTACCACCACGAATAGGCTTAATATCAGGTTCAATATCACAATCAATCATTGCTTGTTTGGCAATATCAATAACATGTGGATACTGAACCACTTTATCATGCATATTGTAGTAGCTATCATCAATAGTTAGTTCAATATAGCAATCAGGATGTAGACCTTTACCTACTTTTTCAGCAATCGTGATCATGTTTTGTTTACGCTTTTCAAACTGATTGCGATCAAAATCACGAATAATATAGTGCATTTCGGCTCTTTCCACCGTACCTTTAATACTTTGTAGGTGATAAAAACCTTCATAGCCTTCTGTGTTTTCAGGGGTCTCTTCAACAGGTAATTCTTGGTGAATACGCGAAGCGAGTCCTAACGCATTTACCATCACTCCTTTGGCACTACCGGGATGAACATTATTACCAACGATTTTAATACTCACAGAAGCGGCATTGAAATTTTCATATTCCAATTCGCCCACACCACCACCATCAACGGTATATGCCCAGTTAGCACCAAATGCTTTTAGGTCGACATAATGTGCACCACGCCCTATCTCTTCATCCGGCGTAAATGCAATACGGATATCACCATGAGGTCGATTTTGTGCTTTTAAACGTACCATCGCAGTGACTATCTCTGCGATACCGGCTTTATCATCAGCACCTAATAGAGTTTTACCATCCGTTGTAATTAATGTTTTACCAATCATTGAGTGTAAAATTGGAAACATAACCGGTGATAATACTTCATCACCAATACCTAGCGCGATATCACCACCACGGTAATCTTCAAGCACTTGAGGTTTTACATGTTTACCTGAAAAATCAGGTGAAGTATCAAGATGGGAAATAAAGCCAATAACAGGTACAGGCCAAGATACGTTAGAGGGCAAACTCGCCATAACGCATCCTTTATCACTGAGTGTCACATCAGAAAAACCCAGTTTTTTTAATTCTTGTACCAGTGCCTTCGCTAATTTTAGCTGACCATCGCTACTTGGTGACATTTTCGATGATGGTTTCGATTGTGTATCAAAACTAATGTATTCAAAAAACCGTTCTAATAATTTATCCATTTTGCCCCCTAAATCTCTCTAATAACAATAATAGGGAACTCTATAAAATAATTATTGCGTCAAATCAGCTTTAGGATCATTAATTAAATCAAACAATTTATGGACATATGCATCAACCACTTGGCTTGCGGGGCCATAATGTTTTTCTTCAAACTCACTCTCCACTAAGCTAGGTTCAAGGTTAAGCTCAACCGTGTGAGCCCCTGTCAACCGTGCTTCATGGACAAACCCAGCAGCAGGATAGACATTCCCCGAAGTGCCAATAGCGATAAAGAGATCTGCCTGTGCTAAAGCGTGATAAATTTCATCCATGCCGATTGGCATTTCACCAAACCAAACAATATGCGGGCGTAGAGGAGAGGGAAATTGGCAACAATGGCAATAATCTGTCGTTGATAAATCCCCTTTCCATTCAAAAACTTGACCTGATTGCGGACAGCGGACTTTCAATAACTCACCATGCATATGGAGAATATGTTTACTCCCTGCTTTTTCATGTAAGTTATCAATATTCTGCGTGACCAGCAGGAAATTATCCTTTCCAAGATATTGCTCAAGTTTTGCTAATGCATAATGTGCTTCATTAGGTTGAATTGAAGGTTGTTGTAATTGACGACGGCGCTCATTGTAAAACTGCTGAACCAGCTTAGGGTTGCGGTGATATCCCTCTGGCGTTGCCACATCTTCAACGCGATGCTCTTCCCACAATCCATCTTCTGATCGAAAGGTTTTTATACCTGATTCAGCCGAAATGCCCGCCCCGGTTAGCACCACTACTTTGGGTAAATTCATTTCATGTTCCGTTTTATGGGTTAAATGAAAATAACGACAACGTGAGTGTTGTCTACGTAAACTTTTTATCTTACGAAACTTCCTAAGCCGACGATGACGAAGTTTAAGTTTCATCATGGCAATCCTTGGTTTTTATATTTAACAATCAATAAAAATTGATAACTTTACTGTCTTATTTCCGTTTATATCCATTTTATGTCAATAAACTTACTGTCCACTTAAAATTCTAGCAGGATCGAGTTTAGTTGCTCGACGAGCAGGATACCAACTGGCAATCAAACTCAAAATAACCGTCGTCAAAAATACGGAGAAAACATCAATTGCATGTATTTCTGAAGGTAAGAAATCGACAAAATAGACATCTCCTGATAGCACACTATGCCCTGTCATGGATTCAATTACCGAGACAATAGGGGTTAAATTTAGTGAGACAACTACCCCCATAATAACACCGGCCACGCATCCGATCATGCCTGACAACAGTCCGTACCATAAGAAAATATTGCGAATATGGCTATCTCTTGCGCCTAACGTTCGTAAAATAGCAATATCTCCGCTCTTATCTCTTACCGCCATAATCAGCGTCGAGACAATATTAAAACAAGCAACCCCAATCACTAAAATCATTGAGAGATACATAATGCTGCGGATCATCTGAATATCGCTATACATATAACCATAATCGCTGATCCAGCTTTTAGCATAAACATAGGCTTGGCTATTTAAGCCTGCATTATGAATAATTTCATTAGCTAGAAATGGATCGCTTGTTTTCACTTCAATACCCGTAATTCCTTTACCGTAATCAAGATACTGTTGCGCATCTGCCAATGGAATTAACGCTAATTGGTGATCGAGCATACCACTGAGTTTAAATATGCCACTGACTTGTAAACGAATGCGTTTAGGTTGTAATAACTTTTTCGGATCATCATTGTTAGGGATCAGAATAGTTAACCAATCACCTTGTTTGATTTTTAAGGCATCGGCAACACCTTGGCCAATAATGATTTGCTGTTGACCCGCTTGAAAATGTTGCCATGCATTATTTTGCACATAGCTCGGTAATAAACTGATATCACTTTGTTTATTCGGTTCAACCCCCATCACTTGTACCGCTTTTAATTCTGTTCCTTTTTCAAGTAATCCGGTTAATAGAATATAGGGGGCAGCAGCAACAAC
The DNA here is from genome assembly GCF_963896135.1 of Proteus sp. G2609. Taxonomy (NCBI): domain Bacteria; kingdom Pseudomonadati; phylum Pseudomonadota; class Gammaproteobacteria; order Enterobacterales; family Morganellaceae; genus Proteus; species Proteus sp. G2609. Next base: position 57,404 of record NZ_CAWQNB010000041.1, read on the forward strand.
ACCCTCAGTATTTTCAATCCGAGATAGTGCCGGTTGCCAAGATATAAAGGGTTGTTCTACCGAATAAATTTGTCCATGGGGAACCACAGAAAGAATGCGGTTTTTTAATTCACGTTCAAAACCGTTCATGGCACTTAATCCGATAATCAATACCGCCACACCCAACATAATGCCCAGCGTTGAGATAATCGAAATTAATGACACCATACCAGCACGTTTTCGTCCTTTTGAAAAACGTAATGCGGTAACTAAAGCAAGTGGCAACTGCGCCATTATTCCACTCCTGAAATCGCTTCTTGAGACTCTAATTGACCATCTTTCATTTCAAGTTGACGTTGAAAGCGTGCCGCGAGAGATAAATCATGAGTAACAACCAAAAAGGCAGTTTTCTTTTCTTTATTTAATTTCATGAGTAATTCGAAAATACCTTCCGCATTTTTTTGGTCAAGATTACCTGTCGGCTCATCGGCTAAAACTAACGCCGGATCGTTTACTAAGGCTCTAGCAATAGCAACACGTTGTCTTTCTCCCCCAGATAACTCAGAAGGACGGTGATGTGCACGAGCAGTTAATCCTACGGCATCAAGTAAAGACATCGCTTTCTGTTTGGCCTTTACTGCACTCATTCCACCAATCATTAGAGGCATTGCAACATTTTCTAATGCAGTAAAATCAGGTAATAAATGGTGGAATTGGTAGATAAAACCCAATTGAGTATTACGTAAATCCGCTTTTGCCGTTGAAGTTAATTTATTGAGCGATTGCCCTTTAAATATCACTTCACCTGAGGTTGGAGAGTCTAAACCACCCAATAAATGTAATAGGGTACTTTTACCTGAACCTGAGCTGCCGACAATCGCCATAAAATCACCTTGATTGATCGCGAAAGAGACGGATTTTAAGACTTGTGTTGAAATAGCACCATCTTGATACTGCTTACAAAGTGCATGACATTGTAATAAAGGGGTATTACTCATAACGTAGCGCCTCTGCTGGCTGAATAGTTGCGGCCCGCCAAGACGGGTATAAAGTCGATAATAGTGAAATCACAATAGCGGCAAAACCAATCATAAAGACTCGGCTCCACTCTAAAGTCGCGGGTAATTCTACCCCATGAGGAATAAGCCCTACCGCAGGCATAATCACATTTAGTTGGCTTGATAGTAACGCCCCTAACAGACCTCCGGCAATAGCACCTAAAATACCGGCCCCTGCCCCTTGTAGCATAAAGATGGACATTATCTGTGAACGCTTTAATCCCATAGTTTGTAATATTGCCACTTCACCTTGTTTTTCCATCACCAGTAATGAAAGCGAAGTAATAATATTAAACGCGGCAACCGCAATAATTAGGCTTAACAATAAGCCCATCATATTTTTTTCCATTTTCACTGCTTGGAAAAATTCGCCCTTTCGTTCACGCCAATCTTGCCAACTTAAACCTGCTGGCAAAGGTTCAGCACTGTATTTTTCAATATTAAGGGGGGTTGAGAAGAATAGACGCCATCCGGTAATATTGCCGGGTTGATAGCGCATCAAACGCGCCGCATCTTGTTGATTGACCAGAAGTTGAGAAGCATCAGCATCACCACCACTTTGGAAAATACCTTTGACTGTAAACAGTCGTTGGCTAGGCACTCGGCCCATTGGGGTGAGTTGGCTTACGCCGGGAACAATAAGGCGAATGCTATCCCCTTCTTTGGTTTTTAGCTGTTTAGCTAAACCACTACCGAGGATCACACCATATTCTCCCGGTTTTAATAACGAGAAATCGCCATAGCGAATAAACTGTGTTAGGGGTTCATCTTGTGCTTTATCAATCCCTAACATCACGCCAACACCGATATTATCTTTACTTTGTAATACCACATCCCCTTCAACTAAAGGAACGACATTGATAACATCTTCTCGTTTTAATAACATTTGTGCAGTACTATCTTGTTTGGGTAGCTGCCCATTGGGTGTTGTGATAACAGCTTGTGGAATATAGGCCAAAATGCTGTTTTGTAATGAGCGTTCAAAGCCATTCATCACAGAAGTCACTGTGATCAATGCCGCAACACCCAGCATAATCCCTAAAGCGGATAGCCATGAGACGAATCGACCAAATTTGTCGACTGCGCGACCCCGCATATAACGGAGCCCTATAAAAAATGAGACAGAATTGTACATGAAAACTGTGCTGTTCCTGTTGCTAATGCTAAGTGTTCAGGGATAATAAAGGGTAGTCTTACTGAATGGAACCACTCTATTCCCAAACTGTGGTTTTTTCTTTTATCTTAACCTGCCCGCCAGTTTAAGCTTTGGCGATGTCGCTAAAGATGTGTTGGGAGTTAACTACAACCAAGAGTTCACATTACACGCTTATGTCCTCAGAATATCGTTATCAACTTCCTGTAAAACAAGGGGATACTCGCCAGCTGGGTCAGCTGACAGGTGCCGCTTGCGCCCTAGAATGTGCAGAAATCATCAAACGTCATGCTGGATTAGTCGTTCTTGTCACTCGTGATATGCAAAATGCACTGCGTTTACAAGATGAAATCCGTCAGTTTTGTGATTATCCTGTAGAGACATTATCTGATTGGGAAACATTGCCTTACGACAGTTTTTCTCCCCATCAAGAAATAATCTCTAACCGCCTTTCTACGCTATACCGTATTCCATCACTTCTCAAGGGAATTTTAATCTTACCCGTCAATACGTTAATGCAAAAAGTCTGCCCAACAGATTATCTCGCAAGTCATGCATTAATAATGAGTAAAGGAGAGCAACTTTCTCGCGACAATTTACGCAAAACATTTGATGAGGCGGGTTATCGTCATGTAGAACAAGTGTTAGAGCATGGCGAGTATGCAACACGCGGCGCATTACTTGACCTATTCCCGATGGGCAGTGAATTTCCTTATCGAATTGACTTTTTTGATGATGAGATAGATAGCCTAAGAACTTTTGATGTTGATACGCAACGCACCTTAACAGAAGTCGAGCAGATCAAACTATTACCAGCTCATGAGTTTCCAACTGATCCTAATGCGATTGAACTCTTTCGTAGCCAATGGCGTGAACGTTTTGAAGTAAGACGTGATCCTGAACATATCTATCAACAAGTAAGTAAGCAAGTATTACCCGCAGGGATTGAATACTGGCAATCGCTCTTTTTTAGTCAGCCATTATCCAATTTATTTGCTTATTTCCCACAAAACACCTTAATTGTGACGCAAGATCTGCAAGATTGCGCTGATAAATTTTGGCAAGATATCAACCAACGTTATGAAAGCCGTCGTGTTGATCCCATGCGGCCATTACTGCCACCAGATGATATTTGGCTTAATGTCGAAACGCTCAATCAACAGTTAAAACAGTGGCCACGTATTCAACTTAAAACGCAAGCACTGCCGGAAAAAGCGGGTTATACCAATTTAGGTTATCAACCACTACCTGATTTATCAGTCAATGCACAAAGTAAATCACCGCTTGATAATCTACGCCGTTTCCAAGAGCAATTTTCTGGCAGTATTGTTTTTTCGGTTGAAAGTGAAGGTCGGCGGGAAACCGTTCAAGAGCTCTTATCTAGAATTAAAATTGCCCCCAAACAAATTATTGAATTAGCGGATGCTAAAGAGAAAGGGTGTTATTTTATTATTGGCTCTGCAGAGCATGGCTTTATTGACAATTATCGTCAGTTAGCGCTGATCTGCGAAAGTGATATGTTAGGTGAGCGAGTCCACCGTCGCCGTCAAGATAATCGTCGCACCATCAATACCGATACACTGATCCGCAATCTGGCAGAATTAAGTCCCGGACAACCTGTTGTCCATCTTCAGCATGGGGTGGGTCGTTATCAAGGTATGACCACCTTAGAAGCGGGTGGCGTAAAAGCAGAGTACTTGATCCTCTCGTATGCGGGAGATGACAAACTCTATGTTCCTGTTTCGTCACTGCATTTGATCAGTCGCTACTCTGGTGGGGCGGATGAAAATGCGCCTCTTCATAAATTAGGGGGTGATGCTTGGACTCGTGCGCGCCAAAAAGCAGCTGAAAAAGTGCGTGATGTGGCGGCGGAATTATTAGATGTTTACGCTCAACGAGCCGTTAAATCTGGTTTTGCGTTTAAATTAGATAAAGAACAATATCACACTTTCCGCCAAAGCTTCCCTTTTGAAACCACACCCGATCAAGAGATGGCAATTAATGCCGTATTAAGTGATATGTGCCAAGCCATTGCCATGGATAGGTTAGTATGTGGTGATGTTGGTTTTGGTAAGACAGAAGTTGCTATGCGTGCGGCATTTCTTGCAATAAGCAACAATAAGCAAGTGGCTATTTTGGTGCCTACTACCCTACTGGCTCAACAACACTTTGAAAACTTTCGTGATCGCTTTGCTAATTGGCCGGTCAATATTGAGATGATCTCACGTTTTCGTAGTGCCAAAGAGCAACAGCAGATCACCGAAAAATTAGCAGAAGGCACCATTGATATCGTTATTGGTACACATAAATTATTACAACCGGGCATTCAATGGAAAGACTTAGGGTTATTAATTGTTGATGAGGAGCATCGCTTCGGTGTACGTCATAAAGAGCGTATTAAAGCAATGCGTGCCAATGTCGATATATTAACCTTAACGGCTACCCCTATTCCTCGTACGCTAAATATGGCGATGAGTGGTATGCGTGATCTGTCAATTATTGCCACCCCACCCGCTCGCCGTTTATCCGTTAAAACATTTGTCCGCGAATATGATGATCTGGTTGTTAGAGAGGCTATCTTGCGTGAAACATTACGTGGCGGGCAAGTGTACTATTTGTATAACGATGTTGAAAATATAGAGAAAGCGCGTGATAGGCTAGCACAGTTAGTACCTGAAGCTCGTATTGGTATTGGCCATGGGCAAATGCGTGAACGTGAGCTTGAACGTGTGATGAACGATTTTCACCATCAACGATTTAATGTATTGCTCTGCACCACCATTATAGAAACGGGTATTGATATTCCGAGTGCCAATACCATTATTATTGAACGTGCCGATCACTTTGGTTTAGCGCAGCTACACCAATTACGTGGACGCGTTGGTCGCTCTCACCATCAAGCCTATGCTTATCTATTAACCCCTCATCCCAAAGCAATGACTAAAGATGCCCATAAACGCTTAGAAGCGATTGCCTCCCTAGAAGATCTCGGCGCAGGTTTTGCTTTAGCCACACATGATCTAGAAATTCGTGGTGCGGGAGAGTTATTAGGTGAAGAGCAAAGCGGTCAAATGAATACCGTTGGCTTCTCTTTATATATGGAGTTATTGGAAAGTGCAGTTGAAGCATTAAAAGAGGGTCGAGAGCCATCATTAGAAGATCTGACCAATCAGCAAACCGAAATTGAATTAAGAATGCCGGTGCTATTGCCCGATGATTATATTCCTGATGTCAATGTAAGACTCTCTTTCTATAAACGTATTGCCAGTGCCAAAGACTTAAATGAACTTAATGATCTAAGGGCAGAGCTTATTGATAGATTCGGCACCTTACCTGATGCAGGACGCAACTTATTACGTAATGCGGCGATTCGATTAAGCGCCATGAGTTTAGGTATATCTCGCATTGAAGCTCATGACAAAGGTGGCTTTATTGAGTTTGGTGAAAAAAATAATGTCGACCCGACTTATTTAATCGGTTTATTGCAAGAGCAACCGAGCGTCTTCCGTTTAGATGGCCCTACCAAATTGAAATTTATGATAAGCCTAACCGATCGAGAAAAACGACTCACTTTTATCGACGATATGCTCACCGCTTTTAGTGAACACAAAATAAACGCATTGTCTGTTTAGATAACAAAATGCAAAAAGGCCTAACATAATAAATATTAGGCCTTTTTTATCTTATCAGTTATCAGCATTAATGCTAAAAAGAAAACCGTTACTCTTTACGGCAAGGAATATTTTCATTCATAGAACAATATGGCTCTTGCTCCAAAACAAGTCGGCCATCGCTATCTAGCGCAATGATATCGCCCGGTTTAAATGTCGTTCTCACTTTACCCGGTGTACCATCAATTGTGTAAAGCACATCATAACCGATAACTCGCCTTTCTTGGCGATAAATGGGAATACATTCTCTAAATTGAGCATAAGGGAAGTGAGCAATACTTTTATTGTTTAGCGCTTCTATCATATAGAAAACACGACACTCTTGCTCTGCGGGATGAAAACGCGATAATTTTTCTGGTGTAAATTGTGTAGGCAGTCCAATACGATGGCAATACTCTTCTGTCACAAAAACGGTTGATTTAATCGGTGTTGCTGAAACCACATGGGCAAATTGTGGCCGTGGAAATATCCACTTCCAAGCGACAAATAAAAGAATAGCTAATACAAGGATTAGTCCTATTAGTGTGAACTTTTTGCTATCAACACTCACTTTTTCCCCTTTTTATGCGTTTATCCCTATTTTACTATTTTTTTGTTATAAGCGGATTTCACTCTTTTATCACCATGTTGTAATTCAATATGTTGAATGAATAAGCTTATATGAAAAAATATATTATTACGTCCTTGCTGATTAACATCATAAGTAAACTATGTACTTATAACATGGTAAATACACCACTAATTATTGTTTTAATCAGTTAATTAAATACGCGCTATTTTCTAATTATTTTCAAAAATATTAAGAATGAACTTAAATATTTCTTATCTCATCAATGAAAGCTGATTTCATTTACATATTTATAAATATAGCGTAATGATAACATCAAGTTAACAAATGTAATCTCTTTTAAGAAACTTCTTCATTAACCTTTACATAGTCGATTTGCTTTTCACTATGCGTAACAGACTGGTTTGTACATAAAGATAATAAAAATAATAGATTAAATACATGTTTTTTATTCACATATATTATTTATAAGTTTTAATATGTATCTTTAAATACCATAACATTTTATGACCTAAATAAATTCTTAAAAGCGCCTATTTCTATTTAAGAAAAATCTTAATTTATGAAAAACCCCTATTCTATTGAAGATTATTTTTATATATAAATAAGTTAATTTATAGAAATAATACTATATTTTTCATATAGTTATTTTAAATTAAATCTTAATATTATTAAAAAATTAATTCGATATCCACATAAATATTTTCTACTGAATTAATCATCTAATTCAGAGATTCTTATTTTGACGGTTCACAATTATTACTACTCTTTAGATAGATAAAACCCCCGACAATATAAATACTGCGGGGGGTTAAAATAAACTTTTGTTTGCTAAAAGAAACAAAAGTTAGAAAAATAAACCATTATTCACTAATGAAGTTTTAGTTTTGGTCTAATCACACGATTGATTGATCCAACTAACATCATCAAACCTGTTTTAAGATAACCATGTAACGCAATTTGATGCATACGGTATAAAGAAATATAAACGATACGTGCAATACGCCCTTCTATCATCATATCGCCTTTCATTAAGTTGCCCATCAAACTCCCTACCGTACTAAATTTAGAGAGCGAAACTAACGAGCCATGATCTTTAAACACATATTCTTTTAACGTTTTACCCTTTAACATGGCTAAAATATTGCTATAACAACGGCTTGCCATTTGATGAGCGGATTGTGCTCTTGGCGGAACAAACCCTCCTTCTTTTCGCGGACAGGATGCACAATCACCAATCGCAAAAATCGCATCATCTAATGTTGTTTGTAGTGTCGGCTTAACGACTAATTGGTTAATACGATTGGTTTCTAATCCAGCGATATCTTTCATAAAGTCTGGGGCTTTGATCCCCGCAGCCCAAACCATCAGATCAGCATCAATATGCTCGCCATCTTTGGTATTTAACCCTTTTTCATCGGCGCTTGTTACCATGGTTTTCGTCATCACGCGCACACCCAACTTAGTCAGCTCTTGGTGTGCTGCACTTGAAATACGCACGGGTAATGCAGGTAATATTCGCTCACCCGCCTCAACAAGCGTGATATTAAGGGCTGATGGCGCTAATTTTTTTAAACCATAACTATTGAGTTGGCGAACAGCATTGTGTAATTCGGCAGATAATTCCACTCCAGTTGCACCACCACCCACAATCGCAATATTTACTTTACGATTTTCAGCTTCTGCGTTGGAGTCTGCTGAATATTTTAAAAATAAATTGAGCATTTCATTATGAAAACGGTGTGCTTGCTGTGGGCTATCTAAAAAGATGCAGTGCTCTTTGATCCCTGGGGTGCCAAAATCATTAGATTTACTGCCTAAGGCCATGACTAAAATATCATAATCGAGTTGACGCTCTGGAACTAATAGCTCTTGATTTTCATCATAAATAGCAGCCAAAGTGATATTTTTATGTTGGCGATCAAGCCCTGTTAAAGTGCCTAATTGAAAATTAAAGTGATGGTTATAACCATGAGCGAGATAACTTAATGCATCAACACCATCATCTAACGAGCCTGTGGCAACTTCATGTAACAGAGGTTTCCATAAGTGACTATTATTTCTATCAACAAGGGTAATTTCTGCTTTTTTTTTGCGCCCTAACTTATCACCCAATTTAGTCGCTAGTTCTAATCCACCAGCTCCACCACCGACTATAACAATTTTTGTTAATGACATATAACGTCACTCCTAAAGATATTTACTGTTGTTATTTAAGTCATCTTGGTTAAATCCACTTAAATAACGACAGTTAAAACGTTTCAGTCAATGATTTCGATAATAGCCAAAGCTCATTGGCAATATGGTCATACCAAAGTTGATTTATATCAAAAAAATTTGAATTTTCATACCTGTTTTTTGATGAATCGAGTCATTTAGGTTGTTTTTCATTCGCCAATAGAACATCTTATTAACATATGGCTATTTTTTACCATAACTATCAATTAGATAGAGGATATAAGTGAATAATTCAGTCGGAATATGAGAGGGGCTTAAAATAATAAAGAAAAGGAAAAATATAAATCAAAAAAGATGGACAAAATGCACTCTGTCCATCTTACATAAGCCAATTTTAAGCGGGGATTTTGCTATTAAATGCTTTAATTTTAAAAAGATGTTCTGACAAGCTTTTGAACTTATGTGTCTGCGTTTCATCCCAAATAATCGAATAATAAGGTGATAACTCATCAGCAGAACGCTGGTTATCTAAAATCTCATCATGACGGGATAAAATCACTAATGCATTGTCTCTATTTTTAGAGCGAAAATCTTGAATACACTTAGTGGCAATATCTAAATACTCTTCAGGTCTATCAATCTTATCAGTCATATTTTCATATGGAAAAAGATTGGGGTTAATCATTACTTGGCGAATATTAGATAAAAAACCGATACGCTCTGCCCAGTAGCCACCTAATCCAACACCACAAATCAGCACCGGCTGTTTTGTCGATTTAATCAGTTTATCCGTCTCTTTGAGTAGGTGTTGCATATCGTGACGTGGATGCAACGTACTGTAACTGAGAAAACGGACATCAGGATCAATAAACTGTAGCTGTAATACCTTCTCATGATTTCCCGGACTGGTGGAATCAAAGCCATGTAAATATATAATCATGCGCGCTCCTGCCATTGCTCCTGTAATTGGGTCAGCATTTGATTCGCTTTTTTCCAACGATCAGATGCTTGCAGTTCACTTAATGTGTAACGACCTCGGTGATGGTACAACGCCGAAATGCGTTCTGCTTTGACAAAGGACAGGTTATCTAACACACTTACCGCCCCTTTACGGTTATTACACACTAAAAGCATATCACAACCCGCATCTAATGAACGTTGTGCTCTCTGCGCATAACTTCCCATAATAGCGGCACCTTCCATAGATAAATCATCAGAGAAAATAACGCCTTGGAAACCGAGTTGTTCACGTAAAATTGATTTCAACCAATAAGGAGAGCCACTTGCTGGACGCTCATCAATCTGAGAATAAATAACATGAGCTGGCATAATGGCATCTAATAATTGACGTTGGATAAAATCTTTAAAGATAGCCATATCACGTTGACGAATATCGTTTAAAGAGCGCTCATCACGTGGCGTTTCTTTATGGGAATCGGCTCTGACTGCACCATGACCAGGAAAATGCTTACCTGTTGATTTCATACCTGCAGAGCGCATTCCTTTAATAAAGCTTTCCGCCATATCCATAGCAATTTCTGGACACTCATGGAAAGAACGCTCACCGATAGCAATACAGTCATGACCAAGATCTAGGACTGGAGCAAAGCTAATATCAATATCCATTGCGATCATTTCTGATGCCATTAACCAACCGGCCTCTTGTGCTAAGCGACTAGCTTGATAGCGCTCATTAAGCGCAGCATAAGATTGCGCGGCAGGTAAGCGAGTAAAACCATCACGAAATCGCTGTACTCGCCCTCCTTCTTGGTCAACGGCAATCACTAAACGCTCATGGGAAGCATCACGGATTTGGCGCACTAATTCATTTAACTGCTCAGCGTCGTGGAAGTTGCGGGTAAAGAGGATCAAACCACCAACAAGGGGATGCTTTAAAATTTCACGCTCCTCGTTATCGAGCTCATATCCTTCAACATCAAGCATTACAGGACCCATAACATTCCTCTCTTTGTTATTGCAATAATAAAATCTTTTCAATTCATCAGACTAAAATAGCGACGTAAAGGTTCAGACATAGCCAAAAACGCGTTATCTTTGGTTTGTTGCCAACGAACCTCATACCACATCAGCATCATATACAAGATAAAGGGTTCTCTTGATAAAATACGCTGCTTTAATACGTTAACCGAATAAAACGGCTGCTGTTGTGGGTGTTGCCTATTTTGCTGATCATTATTTAATTCAGTATAGTGATGATATGCACAATACTCATGTAAAAATGCTGTTTGTTGTGCGCTGTTTAACTGATTTGCGGCAAAAAATGTCATTAATGAATCTGCCGTATCAATATCAGCGGCATATTCCCAATCAATAAATTTTATACCTGAATCGCTCAGAAGGATATTCTCAGGATGAAGATCCATGTGAGCTGGCGCGTATTTTATGAGTGTACGTCGAGGTTGACGTAAAAAATCGTGATGTAAACGTAACCACTTTGGTGATAATCGTTTTCTGTCAATATGATACCAATAGACTGAAAGTTCATGCCACAAATCAAGAGGAAGCCCAAAAGGTTTTTGCTGATGTAACTTAGCAATTTGATGAGCTAATAATTTGAGATGGGAGCCAAATAACTGCTGATGAGTAAGATGCTCACCCTCTAGCCACTGGAAAAAAAACCATGCACCATGGCGTTTAATAATATTTGGTGCAAGCTGAGTATTTAATAACTGTTTTAAAATCGAAGACTCTTTTTTAGCCCTGACAAAAAGTGCCGTTTTTTCAGTGCCATAATAACGAGCAACCCAATCTATCCCATTAGTTTGCAAACGAAAAGTACCGCCTCCTAATCCCGCTAAGGCGGTTATTTGCCACTGTGATAAGGGTATTGCGGGAAACCATTCCCGCAATAGGCTCAATAACTGTTGTTGATAAGACTTACTCAACCTTATGGCGCCCGCTCCAGAGTATTTCTCCGCTCGCAACCGACATTAATTGCATGCTGATCACACGATTATCTTTCTTACCATCGACAGTAACAGTAGAAAACAAAATATAGTCTGCTTGCAAATAACGCGCTAAACCAATTGCCGCACTGCGCAATCCTAAGCTATCTTCACCGGATAGTCCTAATGCTTTTCTTGCTGACATCATTTGTGCATAAGGAACCGTTTGTAATGCACTAATACTATTTACTGAGTCGATAATTGTATTAGTAGCATTAACTGCCTGGATGTTTCCGCCCGAATTATTTTTTACATTATCAACCACTAATAATTTGCCAGTTGCTAAATCATCCGTAACAGACATCTCTCTAATTAATGGCTGAATGGCCGCGTTCCAATTAATACTGGTTATTTTTGGCGGTGTTGGTACAACCTCTATGGGTGGCTCGATAGGTTTAGGTGGCTCTGTTGGCTCTGTGGGAGTAACAGGCTCTACAGGTGCTGGGGGTTGTTGTGGTAACATCGATGGACAACCTGCCAGTAAAAATACCGCTGCCACCACAAATAGCATTTTTTTCATATGACTACCTTATCCTAAGTAAAGAGATAGACTCTGACATAACTCACTGTTTTATTGGGTATATCAGCACTGATCTCAGTATCACCATCGCCCAAAATCATCACATCATTTACGCGGCCTGCCGGAGAAATTTCCAGTCCTTGCTCGTTATACCAATAAAAACGATAACGAATAGAGACAGGATAAGATCGCGTATTCGATAACGTCACCGTGGCGCGACTCCCCTGTTCATAACGCGTTAATAATGGTTTGCCTGCCACAATACCTACAGCTAAAACCGACGGCTCCATCACAATAGATTGTTGACGATTAAAATAGAGTTTATTGTCTGAATGAGACGCAAAACATCCAGCCAATAACGTTGTCATCAACAATACTATAAGTAATGAATAAACCCTTTTAGCTTGTTTTATCATGCTGCTACCTTGTTGCCATGATGATCTATTATCACATTAGATTATTTGCTTAATAATGGCCCTAATGGTTTTCCACCTAAAAGATGCATATGAATATGGAAAACTTCTTGCCCACCATGTTTATTGCAATTCATTACTAAACGATATCCCTCTTCTGCAATACCTTCTTGCTGAGCAATTTTAGCTGCCACAACAAATAGATGACCTAAAACTTGTTCATCTTGTGCAGTAACATCGTTTACCGTTGGAATAAGTTTATTGGGGATAATTAAAATATGAGTAGGCGCTTGGGGTGAAATATCACGAAATGCAGTGACAGTATCATCTTGAAAAACGATATCTGCAGGAATTTCACCACGAATAATTTTACTAAAAATTGTCTCTTCTGCCATTTTTATCACCTTATTATTTATTTTAATTCCTAGCCATCACTCGCCAATATTTCTATTGAACAACTTAGTCTGCGAGGTTTGGTATTTGAAAAAGTGTTGCAAAATTACGGGTGGTTTGCTGAGCAAGCTCTTCTATGCTCACCCCTTTTAATACGGCCATATACTCAGCAACATCACGTACATAAGCGGGTTGGTTCTCTTTACCACGATGAGGCACTGGCGCTAAATATGGTGAATCCGTTTCAACCAGAATACGATCAAGTGGTACGATACGTGCAGCTTCTCTAATTTGCTCGGCATTTCTAAATGTCACAATGCCTGAAAAAGAGATGTACATACCAAGATCAAGTAGCGCCATTGCTGTTTCTTTATCCTCCGTAAAACAGTGCAATACACCACCACAGTCTTGAACCTTTTCTTCTTTTAAAATAGTTAGCGTATCTTCACGAGCGCTACGCGTATGTACAATAACAGGTTTATTAACTTGGCGCCCAATGCGAATATGTTCACGGAAAATTTCACGCTGAAGTGACGCATTTTCTTGTTGATAATAGTAGTCTAAACCTGTTTCGCCTAATGCAACAACATCGGCCTCAGCTGCAAGGCGCGCAAGCTCAGCGACATCGTGTCCCTCATCAAGGTTTAATGGGTGAATACCACAAGAAAAAGCCACATTATCACGCTTGCCGATCAGTTCGCGCATATTTTTAAAGCCGGGTAATGTTGTTGCGACAGCTAACATATATTTGACATCACGCTGTTGTGCTTTTTCTACAACATCATCAATATTTTTGTGCAGTTTTTCATAATCTAAGCTGTCAAGATGGCAGTGTGAATCAACTAAAAACATAATGTACTCTCATCGTTATATAACTTTATATTATTTCTTTTACTTGTCTGCTAAATGGAAAGGGAAATTATTTCCCTAGAGCAACTAGCTGGGCTTCCCAATCAAGTAACTGTTCTGCCAACAATAGCTCTTTATTGATTGCTGGAATGGTAACTAATTGATGGCGACACTGTTTCCAGCTTTCGCTCACCGCTAACAACATTGCAGAAGGCAACTGTGATAACGCCATAATTAATGGCTGCTTATCTTGGTTGACACAATACACTTCAGCATGAGTTTGTCGTTTTAAAGCATCCAACAGTAATGATAATAACCAATAGATCTTACGTTCAGCATTATCTTGATTGAACTGAGCTAACAACCCATATAAATTTCGTTGTTGTAAGCTAACATATAACGCTTGGCAGAAGGCTTCCCTTTCTTGCCATTCTTGTTTTAGTAATGATAACGCTAAAACGGGCGCACCTTGAGATAGGTTTAATGCTGTGACACCATCGGCATAAGCCATATTAGGTAGCTGTTGTTGTAGCCAGTGTATCGCATAATTCATCTCAGGCGGTGCTAAATGGTAATAGAAACAGCGACTACGTAGTGTTGCTAGCAATATTTCAGGTTGTTGACAATTCAATAAAAAATAGCAATTAACTGGTGGCTCTTCTAAGGTCTTTAATAACGCATTGGCTGCCGCTTCTGTTAATGCCTCAACCTCTTTTATCCATACCACTCGTGAGCCACCTTGTTGTGCATGGTGCTCAAGCTTTTCGGTGACTTTTCTGACCGCTTCGATCCCTATTGATGACTTTCCCTTTTCATTTTGCAAGATATGCCAATCTGGATGTGTTTCTGCCAACATCAAACGGCAACTATGACACTCATTACAGCTTTTTGAACCCTGCTTATTCTGACACATTAACCAACGACTTAATCCATAAGAAAGTGCATCAGCCCCCATTCCTTGAGATGCATGCAACAAAATCGCATGATGACCACGCCCTTCTTGGTACATACTTACCAGTTGTCGATATGCCTGATTTAACCAAGGATACCAATTCATAATGCGCTATTTTCCTGAGTCAGCCACTGATTGAGTACATCGCGAATATCCGCTTGTACTTTATCAATATCTTGTGATGCATCAATGGTAATAATCGAGGCGTCTTCTTTTGCTAATGCTTGATAACGTTCGCGAGTGCGGTAAAAAAAGTCCATAGACTCTTTTTCTATTCTGTCCAATTCACCTCGTGCTCGTGCTCTGGCTAGACCAACTGCCGGATCTAAATCAAGATAAAGCGTAAGATCAGGTTTAAAATCGGCTAATACCGTATCACGTAGTGACTTCATCAGGGCTTTGTCAATTCCTCGACCACCACCTTGATATGCTTGTGAAGAGAGATCGTGTCTATCCCCTATCACCCACTTACCTTGGGCTAAAGCTGGTTTTATCACATTTTCAACCAGTTGCACACGTGCAGCATATAACATTAGCAATTCAGCTTTATCAGTAACTTTTTCGCCTTTAATACCTTGTTTAATCAATTCCCGTAATTTTTCTGCAAGCGGAGTTCCCCCCGGCTCGCGCGTAAAGGCCAAATCGGTGATCCCTTGTTGTTTTAATGTATCAACAACCGTTTGAATAGCACTGGTTTTGCCAGCCCCTTCTAATCCTTCAATAACAATAAATTTGCTGTTTTTCATAATTATCTTTGTTGTAAGCGTCGGTATTGTGCGACGGCTTTATTATGCTCCGCCAACGTTGTAGAAAATTTATGCCCCCCAGTGCCATCTGCGACAAAATAGAGATAACGTGTATCCGCAGGATGTGCTGCGGCTTTAATGGAAGCAACACTTGGCATAGCAATCGGTGTTGGCGGTAGCCCATCAATTTGGTAGGTATTGTAAGGCGTATAGCCATTAAGATCACTGCGATAAATTGTACCGCGATATTTATCACCTAACCCATAAATCACAGTGGGATCAGTTTGTAAGCGCATATTACGTTTTAAACGATTAACAAACACTGAGGCCACTTTGGTTCTTTCTGCATCAATGCCAGTCTCTTTTTCAATAATCGATGCCATAATCAACATTTCATAGGCAGATTTATAGGGTAAATCACTATCGCGTTTTAGCCACTCTTCTTCTAATGTTTTTTCCATTTGCTGATAAGCACGTTTTAAAATGGCAATATCCGTCGTGCCTGCAGTGTAATGGTAAGTATCAGGAGCAAACCAACCCTCAAGATGGGTAATTTCAGGCTTCATTCCTATCTCTTGGCGTAACTTATCGCTTTCCATACCATTTGCGACAATCTTTAACTCAGGGGCTTTATCAAAAATAGCTTGCCAATCACTTAAACGGCTACCCTCGATAAATCGAATCGTAAACTGCGCCTCTTTGCCACTTTTTATTAACAGCAAAACATCCCGCAGTGTCATACCTTTTGTTAAACGATAAGTCCCTGCTTTAAATTGACTGAGTTCTGGTTTTACTTTTAATAAAATTTGAAAATAATCTCCTTGTTTAAGAAGATTATTCTTAATAAGCAATTGTTCCATCGCAATACGCCCTGTTCCTGCCGGAACAGTAAGCAGCATTTCATCTTGCTTTACCACAACATTGTTCTCTAACCCACGAAGGCTTTGCATAATATATAATGTGGCTGCGCCAGCGCTAATCAATAATGCAAAAAAGGCTATCCAAACTAATTTTTTTATCTTCATTTATAACTCATCAAACGTTAAGTCAGTGACAAACAGTGTTGTAAAACAACATGGTAAGCGTCTCTATCGCGATATTGATAGTGCTTATCATCTGAAAAATAGATCTGTTTTACGGGAATAATGGGCATCAGTGCATTGGTTAACCAAATTTCATCTGCTTGATAGAGCGTTTGCGGTTTTTCTCGCACAATGTGAATATCCCACTCCAATTGTTGCGCAAAATCTAATACCTGCTGGCGCATGATCCCATTCACCCCCGAAAGGCTAATATCCGGAGTAAATAATTGATTTCCTTTACGCCAGAAAAGATTTGCGGCATTCGCTTCAACTAAATATCCTTCATTGTCACACACTAACATGTCATCAAATGGGGTTGTTTCTAAATGGTGTTTAATCAGCACTTGCTCTAAGCGATTAAGATGTTTGATACCGGCTAATAAACTATTTTGTCCCAATCTCACTGGGCTAATGGCTAAAGAAACCCCTTGCTTTTGTAAGTTATGATAATAAAACGGGTAAGTTGAGCAGGATGTGATCACTGTGGGTGTGTCAAAGCCTTTCGATGAATAGCCTCGCCCACCGCTTCCGCGGCTAATAATCACCTTAATAACACTTTTTTCAGTGATTGTGGACGCTATTTGTAGAAGATGGCTGGCTAACCATTGCCAGTCTGGTGAGGGTAAAAACAGTGCATCACAACCGCGTTGTAAACGCTTAAGGTGAGCAGATAATAGAATAGGTTTACCTTGTTCAACGGCAAGTGT
Organism: Proteus sp. G2609; assembly: GCF_963896135.1. NCBI lineage: Bacteria > Pseudomonadati > Pseudomonadota > Gammaproteobacteria > Enterobacterales > Morganellaceae > Proteus > Proteus sp. G2609. The sequence goes on from NZ_CAWQNB010000041.1 coordinate 74,639, forward strand.
TGTAAAACAGCCATCACCAAATTGTACCGCGCGATCACTTACATTGATGCTTTGTTGCTGTTGTCCATTTACCCAATACATCAAACACCTTATTTATAATCTATGTTATTGATATTTTTTGTACATGATAAACAAGTTAATGTAAAAGGACAAAGCTATAGATAAAATAAAAGACCCAGCATGACGTCTGGGTCTTTAGACTAATTCAATACGCGAATAAGCGGTTTACACACGCTTAAAGAGAATCGAACCGTTGGTACCACCAAAGCCAAATGAGTTACATAGTGCATAATCCATGTTCTCAACTTTACGCGCTTTATGTGGTACGAAATCAAGGTGACAATGTTCATCTTGATTATCAAGATTGATTGTTGGCGGTACAATTTGGTCACGTAAAGACAAAATAGTAAAGATAGACTCAATCGCCCCGGCAGCACCTAATAAGTGACCCGTCATCGATTTTGTTGAGCTAACTAATACATCCGTCCCTTTGCCAAATACCGTTTCAACAGCTTGCGCTTCTGCAATATCACCCGCATTAGTAGAAGTACCATGCGCATTGATATAACCGACATCAGCAGCGGTAATACCCGCATCTTTCAATGCGTTTTCCATTGCAAGTGCACCACCGGCGCCATTTTCTGCAGGAGAGGTCATATGGTAAGCATCACTACTCATACCAAAACCAACAACTTCTGCATAAATTTTAGCGCCACGTGCTTTAGCGTGTTCATACTCTTCGAGGACTAACACACCTGCACCATCACCTAACACGAAACCATCACGATCTTTATCCCATGGGCGACTTGCCGCTTGAGGATCATCATTACGTGTTGATAATGCACGTACTGCACCAAAACCACCAACACCTAATGGTGTTGTTGCTTTTTCAGCGCCGCCCGCTAACATCACATCAGCATCACCATAAGCGATAATACGAGCGGCATGCCCGATATTATGCACACCTGATGTACATGCAGTTGCGATAGAAATGGTCGGTCCACGTAAGCCATAAATAATGCTTAAATGGCCAGCAACCATATTAATGATGGTTGAAGGAACAAAGAATGGGCTAATTTTACGAGGGCCACCATTGATTAATGATGAATGATTTTCCTCGATAAGGCCTAAGCCACCAATACCAGAACCAATAGCAGCTCCGATACGACTTGCATTGGCTTCTGTTACTTCAAGACCTGAATCCGCAATGGCTTGAACACCTGCTGCAATACCATATTGAATAAAGAGATCCATCTTGCGCGCATCTTTACGCGAAAGATTGTAATCTTCATGATTGAAATCTTTTACCAATCCTGCGAATTTAGTCGCATGATGACTGGTGTCAAATTCTTCGATAAGGCCGATACCACTCTGTCCGGCACACACAGCTTTCCAAGAAGCTTCTGCGTTATTACCGACAGGAGATAACATGCCTAGTCCGGTCACAACTACACGACGCTTAGACACGCTTATCCTCCAAGGAGGGAAAAAGTTTAGGATTAAGAATATAGGCGGTCGAGTGACCGCCTAGATTAGCAAGCTTATTTACCTGCGTTTTCAACGTAATCAATAGCAGCTTGAACTGTAGTAATTTTTTCTGCTTCTTCGTCTGGGATTTCGATATCGAATTCTTCTTCCAGAGCCATTACCAGCTCAACTGTGTCAAGAGAATCAGCGCCTAAGTCATCAACAAATGAAGCTGAATTCACAACTTCTTCCTCTTTAACACCCAGTTGTTCAACAATGATTTTCTTAACGCGTTCGTCGATAGTGCTCATACTATTAAATTTCCTATCAAAACTCGCTTGCGCGATGATTTTCTTAGTTTATAAATACAGGAAAAGATCTAACCAATCCCGACTGTGTGGACTACTTTATTCGCTATATTTTGCATTATATTGTACGCAAAAAGCAAATATAAAGACGTCCCCGTAATTAGACCATGTACATGCCGCCATTGACATGCAATGTTTCACCCGTGATATAGCCTGCTTCATCAGAAGCTAAGAAAGCTACAGCACTGGCAATCTCTTTGGCATCACCTAAACGGTTAGCTGGCACTTGAGATAAAATACCGGCTCTTTGGTCTTCTGTTAACGCTCTGGTCATATCAGTTTCGATAAAGCCAGGAGCAACAACATTTACCGTAATGCCACGGGAAGCAACTTCGCGTGCTAATGATTTACTAAAACCAATCACACCCGCTTTTGCTGCCGCGTAGTTTGCCTGTCCAGCATTACCCATGGTTCCAACTACCGAACCAATAGTAATTATGCGACCATAACGTTTTTTCATCATAGCACGCATAACTGCTTTAGACAGACGGAAGACTGATGAAAGATTAGTGTCAATGATATCTTGCCACTCATCATCTTTCATGCGCATCAACAGGTTATCACGAGTAATACCTGCATTATTGACCAAAATATCAATTTCGCCAAATTCCGCGCGCACATCAGCTAAAAATTTTTCAATAGAGTCAGTTTCTGTGACGTTTAACACAAAACCTTTACCTTTATTGCCTAAATATTCGCTGATCGCTTTAGCACCGTTTTCACTCGTTGCTGTACCAATTACGGTAGCACCACATGCTATTAGCTTTTCTGCAATCGCACGGCCAATACCACGGCTTGCACCAGTAACTAGCGCTATTTTTCCGTCAAATCCCATGAGATCCCTCAGTCATTTCCTAATGCAGCGTCTAATGATGCAATATCATTAACTGCCGCAGCGTTCATCTCTTTAGAAATACGTTTCGTTAAACCAGTTAATACTTTACCGGGTCCTATTTCTAATAATTGTGTGATGCCCTTGTCAGCAATAAATTCAACCGTTTCAGTCCAGCGGACTGGATTATAAAGCTGACGAACTAATGCATCTCGAATAGCATTAGCATCGGTTTGTGCTTTCACATCAACATTATTAACAACTTGAATTTCAGGTTGTTTAAATTCAATTTCTTGCAATGCAACAGCTAACTTATCTGCAGCAGGCTTCATTAAAGCACAGTGAGAAGGCACACTTACCGCTAAAGGTAACGCACGTTTCGCTCCAGCTTCTTTACATAATGCCCCTGCACGCTCTACGGCTTCTTTATTACCCGCAATCACCACTTGACCGGGTGAGTTAAAGTTAACCGGTGAGACAACTTGTCCTTGAGCCGCTTCTTCACAAGCTTTTGCAATAGCATCATTATCTAATCCGATAATTGCATACATGGCGCCAGTACCTGCAGGTACAGCCTCTTGCATTAATTGACCGCGCAATTCTACTAGTTTAATCGCCGCAGCAAAATCAATTACGCCAGCACAGACTAAAGCAGAATACTCACCAAGACTGTGACCTGCCATCATTTGTGGCATTTTGCCTTGCTTTTCTTGCCATACTCGCCAAATAGCAACGGATGCTGCTAATAATGCCGGCTGTGTTTTCCATGTTTTGTTTAACTCTTCTTCAGGACCATTTTGCACTAAATCCCAAAGAGAATAACCCAATACATCAGATGCTTGAGCAAATGTTTCTGTCACTATTGGATAATGCTCGGCAAGTTCTGCAAGCATTCCAATCGCTTGTGATCCCTGTCCAGGGAAAACCATTGCAAAATCAGTCATGTTTATTTTCCTGATAATATTAAAAACGGATAAGTGCAGAGCCCCAAGTAAAGCCGCCACCAAACGCTTCTAACAGAATTAACTGCCCACGTTGAATGCGATTGTCTCTTACAGCTTCATCTAATGCTGTAGGAACGGATGCTGCTGACGTATTACCGTGGCGATCTAATGTCACCACGACTTTATCCATTGTCATATCCAGCTTTTTGGCTGTTGCTGAAATAATTCTTAAATTTGCTTGATGAGGCACAAGCCAGTCGAGTTCCGATTTATCAATATGATTCGCTTCTAGTGTTTCATCCACAATGTGGGCAAGTTCACGAACTGCGACCTTAAACACTTCATTCCCTGCCATGGTGACATAAGCAGGTAAGTCTTGATTTTCTCTATCTTGATAAGGCAGAGCTAACAGCTCACCAAAACGCCCATCAGAATGTAAATGTGTAGAAATAATACCTGACTCTTCAGAAGCACCGACAACGACGGCGCCAGCAGCATCACCGAAAAGAATAATTGTACCGCGATCGTTAGGATCTAACGCATGTGATAAGCGATCAGCACCAATCACTAAAGCTTGTTTCACCGTGCCAGCCTTAATAAATTGATCAGCGATACTTAACGCGTAAACGAATCCTGAGCACGCGGCTGCAACATCAAACGCGATACAATCAGCAATACCGAGGGCATGTTGAATTTGACATGCCGCACTCGGAAACGCATGAGAGCCTGATGTTGTGGCAACGATAATTAAGCCAATTTCTTGTCTATCAATATCAGCCATTTCTAATGCATTCTCAGCGGCACTCGCACCCATTTTGGCAACAGTTTCTTCTTCTGTTGCGATACGACGTTCATGAATACCTGTTCTGGTGACAATCCACTCGTCTGATGTATCAACCATTTTTTCTAAATCGGCATTAGTTCGCACTTGTACAGGCAAGTAACTACCAGTACCTAAGATTTTTGTATACATACTATCAATCACTCTTGGGTAATACTGTATTCAGACGTGAGGCAATTCGTTCTGGAATTTGTCGCTCAATGGCCTGAACAGCCTGTTCTATTGCTGCTGTAAACGCGTTTTCATTTGCGCCACCATGGCTTTTAATGACGATACCGCGTAATCCTAACAGAGAAGCACCGTTATACTGGTCGGGGTTCATATGGCCAAAACGCTTATTTAGGCGTTTTTGTAACCATTTCTTCAATAATTTCATCCACCATGACGTTTTTTTATTGTCACCAGTAGAAGATTTAATCAATGAAAGGAAGACTCTAATCACCCCTTCCATTGTTTTAAGGGAAACATTACCTGCGAAGCCGTCACACACCAACACATCTGTTTTGCCGGTCAGTAACTCGTTACCTTCCACATAACCAATATAGTTTATATTTGGTGTCGCCTTAAGAACGGTGGCGGCTTCGCGGATATTATCTAATCCCTTACTCTCTTCTTCACCAATATTTAAAAGTGCCACTTTAGGTGAATGTATACCTGCAATTTCTTCTGCCATCACGGCACCCATAACAGCAAATTGAACTAACATTTGGCTATCACAGTTAACGTTCGCGCCTAAATCAAGAACGACGGTCTTGCTTTTTTTCTGATTAGGTAACACAGAAACCAATGCAGGACGTTCTATTCCATCAATCGCTTTGAGCCGAAGTTTTGCTAACCCCATCAACACACCGGTGTTACCTGCACTTACACATGCCTGTGCTTCCCCTGTTTTCACCAGATCGAGTGCCACGCGCATTGATGTACCTTTACTTGCTCTAATAGCATGTGAAGGTTTGGCATCATTGGCGACAATATGTTCAGCCGGTATAACATGTAAACGGGAGATTAGCTCAGCATTTTGATTTGCAAGCAGAGGAGAGATAGAGTCTGGTTGACCCACCAGCAATATTTTTAAATGAGGATTAGATGCCAGCGCCCGCAAACATGCAGGCACTGTGATACGAGGACCGAAGTCCCCGCCCATCGCATCTAACGCTATGGTTAGATTTGTCAAAGTATCAACGAGCTATAAAGCTAATTACTTGTTGATAACCTTGCGGCCACGGTAGTAACCGTCAGCAGTTACATGGTGACGCAGGTGAGTTTCACCAGAAGTTTTGTCAACAGAAACATGAGTTGCTGTCAGTGCGTCATGAGAACGACGCATACCACGTTTAGAACGAGTTGGTTTGTTTTGTTGTACGGCCATTGACCTTACTCCTTAGTACTTTTCTTTAAACTGGCTAATACGGCAAATGGATTCGGCTTCTCTGATAATTCTTCAGGGAGTTCACCGAACACTTGTTCCGCGTCGGACACTTCACAGTGTTCAAAATCATGTACCGGAACCACCGGCAAGTTGAGGATTATTTCATCTTCAATCATCGCCAGCAAATCTATTTCACCAAAATCGTCTACGTCGATTGGCTCATATTCTTCCGGTAATGCTTCAGCCCGTTCATCACTAACAACAGGGCTAAAACAATATGTTGTGTGAACATGATAGGGAAAATGGCCCCCGCAACGCTGACACTCTAAAGTAACATCCACATCGGAATGCCCCTTGATGACTGCCAAACGTTGATGGTCAATATCAAATGATAAAGCCACATCAATATTACTGTCCACACTGACCACCGATTCAGCTAAGCGGCTAACTTGCTCAGAGGAATATTGACCGTCATAGTCTAAATTCTTCTGTGCTGCTCGCAGCGCATCAATGGTCAGGGGTAATTTTACCTTTTGCATAAGGCGCGCATATTATCTTTGTAATGGAATATAGTCAAAGAAAAAGGCGGGTTATCTACACCTTTCCACCAAAATTCGCTTTATCAGCGGCGCATAGTTTAGAATGTCGGGCATCATTTTGCTACGGATTTTATAAAAAATATGTTGCCACTGGTTCTTGCGTCGACTTCGCCCTTCCGAGCTCAGCTTCTGAAAAAGCTTGGAATGCCCTTTATACAGGCCTCCCCAAACATTGACGAAACCCCTTTGCCCACAGAGTGTGCACAAGCGTTAGTCACTCGTTTATCCTATGAAAAAGCGCGTGCTTTAGAGGTACAATACCCAAATCACTTAATTATTGGTTCAGATCAGGTTTGTGTACTCAATAAAAAAATTACGGGTAAGCCCCTTAATTTTGAAAACGCTTTTGCACAATTAAAACAAGCATCCGGTCAATGTGTATCATTTTATACTGGATTAACTTTATATAATAGCTCAACATTAGCCTATGAAAGTCATTGTGAATTATTTCAAGTTCACTTTCGGCATTTAACCGATGATGAAATTATCGGCTATTTAAATAAAGAAACACCGTTTTATTGCGCAGGAAGTTTCAAATCTGAGGGGTTAGGAATTACTCTGTTCGATAAATTAAGCGGTGATGACCCAAATTCTTTAATCGGATTACCACTTATCCGATTGAATAAAATGTTACTCTCACAAAGAATTAACCCATTACTTTCCACAGATAATCAGGAATAGTCGTGATTGTCTTATTTTAATCTTATTTAGCGATAAAGCGTATTATGAATAAATTAGCATCAATTTTGGCAGCTTTAATCCTTACGGCATCGGTAGTAGGTTGCTCTGATGAGAAAGCACCTGACAATTCAGCCGTAAAAGCAGACAACAGTAGTAATGTTGCCCAAAATACTGATCCCAAAAAAGAAGATGAAAGTGCATCTTCATTTAAAAAGAACTTTATTAGTAGTTGCATACTCGGTTCTGGTGTGACTGATGATGCACTAATACCACAAATTACCGAAGTTTGTAGCTGTACTTACGACAACATCATCAAAGATTATGGTATGACCGAATTTATTCGTGTTGATATGGAAATGAGAAAAGACGGCTCCAAATCGCTACCGAAAGAGTGGAATATCGATAAAATTGTTGAGCAATGTATATCAACCATCACCAAATAACCTTGGCTGGATACTGATCCTATTTTCTAGGACGACAACGGTAAATCATTTGCAAACAAAGTGGGAAAAAATTTTCTCCCACTTTGCTAGTTTGAAAACAGTAGTATTAAGATTTTTGATTGCGTAATACTTGTAAACAGTAACGTAACGTTTTATCCATCGGCGCTTCAATACGCATTTTTTCCCCTGTTGAGGGATGAATAAAGGTTAATGAACTCGCATGTAAAAAGAGACGATTAAGCTTGGTTGAAGCTAATTGTGTATCAAAATCACGATCACCATAGCGATCATCAAAAGCAATAGGATGGCCGGCATGTAATGTATGGACACGAATTTGATGAGTTCGTCCCGTGACAGGACTTGCTTTAACTAAGGTCGCAAATTCAAAGCGCTCTTCTACCTTAAAGCGTGTTTCTGATGGTTTACCTTCACTACTTACTTTAACCACCCGCTCACCACTTTGTAGGATATTTTTCAATAAAGGGGCTTGTACTACTTTTGTATGAGATTGCCATTGACCACGTACTAAGGCTAAATAATCTTTTTGCATCTGTTTTAATCTTAGCTGTTCGTGTAGTGAACGCAGGGCTGAGCGCTTTTTAGCAATCAATAATACCCCTGAGGTATCTCTATCAAGGCGATGCACTAATTCTAGAAATCTCGCCTCTGGACGCAATGCCCTTAAACCTTCAATCACACCAAAACTGAGTCCGCTACCACCATGTACTGCCGTCCCTGATGGCTTATTAATCAGCATCACATGTTCATCTTCATATAAAATACACTCAGCAAGTGCTGATACTTTTTCTAACTTAGGCGATACCGCATGTTCTTCTTTTTCTGCTACCCGGACAGGAGGAATACGAATGCTATCCCCTGCAGCTAATTTATATTCAGGCTTAATGCGCCCTTTATTAACCCGAACTTCACCTTTGCGGATAATTCGGTAAATCATACTTTTCGGTACACCTTTTAAGCGTGCCAGTAAAAAATTATCAATACGCTGGCCTGCTTCATCGCCATCAATGGTGACGAACTGAACTTGATTAAATGATTTCATAGTGGCGATTTTTTAGCTCTCTTAAAATAAAAAATGACAAACAAATTATTGGTGCACAAAATAACATCAAATTGGGTGCCTATTTTAACCTGATTAATGGGAAAAAGACGAAACATTAACTAATCTCTCATATTTATACAGAAAAAGTCACCAAAGCGGAAAAGTCATCTTGCTATAACCCCAACACCAATGGAATAATGCAGACTCTCCTGATTAAGTTTATCAGGTATATTTATGAAATTTTGTTTGTTTGATATTCAAATGCAGCAATGGCGTAAGACATAGTCGAATATCAAACAATTTAGTATGCCATAAATACATCACTTATTGAGTTGGCACATTACGTCTCAATTAAAGAGTGCTGAATTTTAGAACTGAAAATCAGACTCACCGACAAATTGCACCTCTATACAATCGACAACCGTGAGGTTGACGCCTTTGTAAAAGACACGAGGTCATCGGTTATCAATAGTGTAATTACGTATGTCAGTGGCACATTATAAAACGTGAAAATAACGAGTAAGTCACAATATGAAAAGAATGTTAATTAACGCGACTCAACAGGAAGAGTTGCGTGTTGCCCTTGTTGATGGGCAACGTTTGTATGATCTGGATATCGAAAGCCCCGGACATGAGCAAAAAAAAGCCAATATCTATAAAGGTAAAATCACCCGAATTGAACCCAGTCTAGAAGCCGCTTTTGTTGATTATGGTGCGGAACGCCACGGTTTCCTTCCTATCAAAGAAATTGCCCGCGAATATTTCCCTAGTAATTATCACTCACATGGTCGTCCTAACATCAAAGATGTTTTAAAAGAAGGTCAAGAGGTAATCGTACAGGTAGATAAAGAAGAGCGCGGAAATAAAGGTGCAGCTTTAACCACCTTTATTAGCCTTGCAGGTAGCTATTTGGTATTAATGCCAAATAATCCTCGTGCTGGCGGTATTTCTCGTCGTATTGAAGGGGAAGATCGCACTGAATTAAAGGAAGCATTATCTAGCCTTGATATTCCTGATGGAATGGGGTTAATTGTTCGTACTGCAGGTGTGGGTAAATCCGCAGAAGCATTACAACAAGATTTAAGCTACCGTTTAAGACATTGGGATGCTATCAAAAAAGCAGCGGAAAGCCGCCCTGCTCCTTTTCTGATCCACCAAGAAAGTAACGTGATTGTACGTGCTTTCCGTGATTATTTACGACCAGATATTGGTGAGATCTTAATTGATAACGCTAAAGTAGTTGAAATGGCTCGTAGCCATATTGAAGCCATTGGTCGTGGTGACTTTGCTAGCAAAATTCGCCACTACACAGGGGCTGTACCACTATTTAGTCACTACCAAATTGAATCTCAAATTGAATCAGCCTTCCAACGTGAAGTCCGTTTACCTTCGGGTGGCGCTCTGGTTATTGATACAACAGAAGCATTAACCGCTATCGATATTAACTCATCTCGTTCAACACGAGGTGGCGATATTGAAGAGACAGCCTTTAACACTAACTTAGAAGCTGCTGATGAAATTGCGCGCCAACTCCGTCTACGTGACCTTGGTGGTTTGATTGTTATCGACTTTATCGATATGACCCCTGTTCGTCATCAGCGTGAAGTGGAAAATAGAATGCGTGAGGCTGTGCGCCAAGATCGCGCACGTATTCAAATAGGTCGCATTTCGCGTTTCGGCTTATTAGAGATGTCACGTCAGCGTTTAAGTCCTTCATTAGGTGAATCAAGCCATCATGTTTGTCCGCGTTGTTTAGGCACAGGGACTATCCGTGATAATGAGTCACTTTCTCTTTCTGTATTGCGTCTTATCGAAGAAGAAGCATTAAAAGAAAATACTCATGAAGTACACGCTATTGTGCCCGTACAAATTGCCTCTTACTTGCTCAATGAAAAACGTAAGGCCGTCACCGATATTGAATTGCGCCAAGCCAATGTCAAAGTAGTGATTGTTCCTAATGATCAAATGCAAACACCGCATTTCTCAGTTATTCGTGTGCGCAAGGGCGAAGAGATCTCTTCATTAAGCTACAATTTGGCGCAATATCACGAAACTCAGTTAAATGAAGCAGAAGATGAAGCCGTACCTGAGCGTAAAGCGCCAGAGCAACCGGCGATATCCGCTTTTGCATTACAAGATAATAGCGCTGACACCACCAATAAGAAAAAATCTGCACCAACTCCAGCTAAACAGGTGAAGAAAAGCGAAACAACAGAGAGTGGTGGATTCTTTAGTGCTATTGCAAAATTCTTCTCTAACTTATTTGCGAGTCAGCCAGAGCCTGTCGTTGAAGAAAAACCGCAAGAAAGCAAAAAAGAAAATAATGAAAACCGTCGTGAGCGCCGAAATAATAACAATCGTCGCAATAATAACCGCCGTGAACGCGATAATGATCGCAATCGTGACCACGAGCGCAATCGCGATAACGTAACGAGCGAAGAAAATCGTAAGAACCGTAATCAGAAAGCGCAAAATGCCAATACTGAAGTCAGTAATGAGCAAGAAATCGCTGAACGTGAAGCCCGTCGTCAACAACGCCGTGAACAACGTGCAGAACAACGTCGTCGTCAGGAAGAAAAACGTCAGCAACAACAAGAAGCTGCGAAAGCCGCACAAAATACAGCGGAAAATGACAATGCAGCAAAACAGGCTGAGAAGAAAGAAGAACCTCGTCGCCCTGTTATGCCTCGTCGTGCTCGCCGTCAATTAACGCAATCTGTTCGTGTTACTGATGCTGCCGCAACACCCGTTATTGATGTTGCTGTGAGCGACTCACCGGTTTCTGAGCCACCAGCGACAGTGGTTAGTCAATTACCATCATCAGAAAAACAGCAGGTTGCGAAACCAGTAGCGACGGTTAAAGATGAGCAAGAACAAGTTTCTGCTAATGCATTAACTGATACTGTAAAAGCACAAGAAGAAGTGAAAAAAGAAGAGAATGCGGGCCAACAAGAAAATGTGATGCCACGTCGCTCTCGCCGTTCACCTCGTCATTTACGTGTTAGTGGGCAACGTCGTCGCCGTTATCGTGATGAACGTACATTAGTCTCCCCTATGCCGCTAACGATGGCCGTAGCTTCTCCAGAGCTTGCGTCAGGTAAAGTATGTATTCATTACCCTGTCACACCAATTAGTGATGCACCATTTGTTGACAATAATGTTGAAAATAGCACTGACAATACAGTTGCTAAAAACTTCATTACTCATAAAGATCCACAAATGGTTGCTATTGCACCAGAAGTATCAGAAACCATTGCTGCAGATGTTGCTCAGGCTCAAACAGCAAATGCTGAAGCAACTGAAGCGACTTATTCGGTCACAGTTAGTACTGAATCAACCACTGAAGCTGTAGCTGAAATTGTCGCGATTGCACCGCAAGAAACGACTTCTGATGTTAATGAGTCAACTGTAGATCATGTAGAAGAAAACGCTGTTAACAACGTTATTGCTGACGTTAATACCCAAGAGCATGTTACTCGTAAAGAGAATATCTCTGCGGTATTAAATACAACGGAAGCTTATCTACATGAAGTGACTGAGCAAGCAGATGTTGCCGAAGAGAAAACAGAAACCGCTCATAATAAAGTCATAGCTAATGCTGATCATGAAACCGCTAGTGAAGACACCCATAGTGACATGACAACGCAAGCGCCTGTACCTGAGATGCCAGCAACAACCCAAGCATCAACTGAATGTGCGGCTGAGCAGCATGTAGAGCAAACTGCTTCTCAATCTACACCTGTAGAAACACAGCCTGAAGTGACCGAACCTGTTGCTGAAACTAAAACGGAAACCGAAGTCGTATCGGTTGAAGTTAAGCAGCCAGCTAAAGTGACCGTTATTCGTCAAGAGCCAACAGTACGCCAGTTACATGCCAGCTCGCCAATGACGAAAGCTCCGGCATCTACAGATGCGCCTGTAGCAATTGAAATCAAAGCATGGGATGCACGTCCAGCCTTTGATAAGCAAGGCCGTAGCGGTGCGGGTGGTCATTGTTCAACTAATCATGCTTCATCTGAAATGACTAAAGCGTCAACGCATAGTGAGTCATAAGAGAAAAGAAGCAATAATATAACGCGATAAAAATATCCGTTGTTAATCCAAGAGCCTGTTAATTAGCAGGCTCTTTTGTTTTATGGCTTGTGTGACCATAACTATGATGAAAAAACGAAAAAAAAAGGCCTCTGAACAACCATTCAGAGGCCTTTGAATTTGCCAGCTAATATAATTAATTTTTAATATTAGGAATATTTTTAATTTCACCCATCGCTTTTAATTGTTTTGACAATTCACGACGCTCTTTAGAGAGATCTGCATTTTTTATGATGTAATCATCTACACGATCTTCATAGTCACTACGCATATTAGCGATAATACCGAGTACATCTTCAATTGACATACCAGGCTTAATGTATTCACTTAAGTTGTCTAATAAAAGAACACGTTTTTGGTTATCACGGATCTTTTTCTCATTGTCAGTGATCTCACGACGGATTTTGTTTTTACGACGATACATACGCACAAACTCCAGTACGTTTTGGAAAGACGGCTTGCTTGCGTTATCCATTTCCTACACCTTTACAATTGATATTTAAGAAAAATAGTACTGTTTAAGATTATCGCTTAATCGTGTCAATAAACAAGTAAAGTTTATAAATTTAATTGATTTGGCTTAATAAACAGTAGATTAGAATGATACGCTCTATTCAATATAGTCAATCAGCCGATATTCGTAAACCTAAATAAAATCGATAAAAAAAGCTACCACTCACGAATGGTAGCCATAAAAATTATCTAGCAGCGCTGTAATAGCTAATGCCTACCCGCTTAAATCGGTTGAGCTTTATTGTTACTATCGAGATCAGTCATATCATGTTGTGGTAATGCTTTCGAGTCAGCACGTAACAACACAGCAGAAAGTAACGTAGTACCGACTACCATACATCCCATCACCATATACGTAGGGGCAAAACCGTAATGATCATAGCCATAACCCGCTAATGGGGATAACAATGTTGCCACAATGGAACTGACACATTGGAAACCGACTAAATACAATGTAGAAGATAAACGCTTATCAAAATGTTGGCTGTTATATTTAAAAATAGAAATTAACAGGATAGGAAGCTCAACGGCATGTAATAACTTCATACAAGAGATCATTATCGGCCCTTCAACTAATCCAGAACCAATAATACGCGCAGCCATCACACTACTCGCCAATAATAAACCGTTTTTCGCCCCTATTTTGTTCACTAAGAAAGGCGCAACAAACATTCCTCCCGCTTCTAAGAAAACCTGTAAGGAATTAAGATACCCGTACATCTCATTACCTTGCTGTAATGATGCAAATTGTGAAGAGAAGAAAACCGGGAACTGTTGATCGTAGACGCTATAAATACAGGTTCCGACCACAAATAATATTAATGCCCAAAAGCGCGGTAATGACAGTAAGTTTAATGCATCATTGATGGTGAGTGCAGAAGGTTTGCCATGCTCTAATTGATTAAAAGCATCTGGTTTATCTGTTTTTAGTAACGCCAACAGAATTAAGAAGATCACCCCCGCTATCGATGCCATAAAAAAGTTATAGTTAGGATCGATATTGATATTATGCCCAGCAATAAAGGTTGCCGATGCCCATCCCAAAGAGCCCCACATCCTCGCCCTGCCATACTCAAAACCACGAATACGGCTAACACGCTCAGTATAAGATTCTAAAACGCCGATCCCGGCATTAAAAGTCATTCCTACATAGAGCCCTCCGAGAATAGAGCCAATAAAAATATTCCAGCGTAATATTGCCGCAAAGCTAAGAAAAAAAGGCCCCGATAAAATAAGCAATACCGCGATAACCAGCAGTAAATTTTTGCGTAAACCCAGTTTATCTTGAATAAAGCCATAGAGTGGCTGGGCACATAAAGCAATCAATGATATAGCCGAGAATATCAAACCAGTATCTGTTGCTTTAAGTCCAACATATTGATGTAACCAAATAGAGATTAATGAAAACGATGAAGACCATGTAAAAAAGAAGAAAAATAGCAACGCACTTAAGATCACATAGTATTTTTTAGCATCTTTATTCATTGTTAAGCGCCTTATAAAGTCATTTTGCGACCAGAATGTTAACGTTAACTCTATTTATAACGTAGAAAATATTTACCATTATGTGATTTAACGCACTAAAGTTAACGTTAACATATAAGTTATGTGCGATAGATCGCTATTTGTATATCCCCATTAAACGAGGTTCTCCCTATACTCAACGCTATGCTCCTTTTATTTCTTATTCATTAGATATTTCACGTTTTAGTCAATATGGTTTACCATACCTTTTATCGCAGTTAAGCATTGCTAACAATTTGATATTTTTGACACTATCATCAATCAAACTTTGTCGTTATATCCATTGTTTAAACCCGATGCAACTCAATAGTGCAAGGTTTAATGCTTTAAAACTCATTTAAAAATCAATTAATTAAGCAGATAAATTACGGTAGGAAACCTTGTCAAATTCAGCTAACACCCCCACTTTCTATATCCATGACTACGAGACCTTTGGTACGCATCCTGCGATGGATCGCCCTGCGCAATTTGCCGGTGTCAGAACAGATATGGATTTTAATATCATTGAAGATCCTCTGGTCATTTATTGCAAACCGAATGATGATTACTTACCTCAGCCAGAAGCCGTCATGATAACGGGGATCACACCACAAATAGCACTAAAGAATGGTGTATCAGAAGCTGAATTTACTCGCCAAATTCATCAAGCCTTTAGCCAGCCTAATAGTTGTATTATGGGTTATAACAATTTACGCTTTGATGATGAAGTCACCAGAAATATCTTATACCGTAATTTTTATGATCCCTATGCCTATAGTTGGCAAAAAGGAAATTCACGTTGGGATTTACTTGATGTTTTACGTGCATGTTATGCATTGCGTCCTGAGGGAATTAATTGGCCTGAGAATGATGATGGCTTTCCGAGTTTTCGCCTTGAGCTATTAACTAAAGCAAATGGGATCTCCCACGAAAATGCGCATGATGCCATGTCAGACGTTTATGCAACTATTGCGATGGCAAAAAAACTCAAACAAGCGCAACCTCGTATGTTTGATTATTTCTTTAATTTACGTGATAAACGTAAAGTACAAGCACTGATTGATATCCCAACCATGACGCCGCTTGTGCATGTCTCTGGTATGTTTGGTGCAGCGCGTTCTAATTTAAGCCTTGTAGCTCCTTTAGCTTGGCATCCAGATAATCGTAATGCGGTGATTGTTTGTGATTTAGCTGCGGATATTTCCCCTTTATTAACCCTCACTTCAGAGCAATTGCGTGAGCGCTTATATACTCCTCGCAGTGAGTTATCTGCCGATGAGCCACCAGTTCCGATAAAATTACTGCATATTAATAAATGCCCTATCGTTGCACCTAAAAATACCCTCAGATCTCAAGATGCCGATAGAATTGGATTAGATATTGATAATTGTTTAAATAACCAAGCAATATTGCTGTCTAATCCAGAGATCCGCAATAAAGTCGTCGAGATTTTTGCTCAGCAAACACCATTTACCTCTGCAGATGATGTTGATGCTCAATTATACAATGGCTTTTTTAGCGATAATGATCGTAGCGCGATGGAAATTATTCGCTCAACACAGCCACAAAACTTACCAGCACTTAATTTAACTTTTGAAGATCCACGTATGGAGCCGCTGTTTTTCCGTTACCGTGCGAGAAACTTCCCAGCCACATTAACTTATGATGAACAACAACGTTGGTTAGCGCATAGAAAAGAGCAATTAACGCCAGAAAAGCTGACTGAATATATCAATACCATTCAGCTGTTAGCAGAAGAACATAGCGATAACGAAGAAAAGCTAAAACAACTGCAAGAGCTATATTTATATGCTCAAGAAATTGCGAGTTAATAACATCAGATAAGCAATTAAATTACGCAAAAGGCAGGTTTCCCTGCCTTTATTATGTTTAGCTGTCAGAGAATAAAAAACTTATTCTTTGTTTTCTATATGATTAACTTCAGCTTGATGATGATTATGCCCGCAACCACACTCTTCTCCCCAATATTTTAATTTGGAGGTTTTACCAATGCCTGGGTTCATGCTATTTGTCGGATCGTTATTTTTATAAAACGCTTTTAATTGCGGTTTTGCATAATAGAGATGCCCTACATTATGCTCTGCTGGATATTCCGCACCACGTTTGTCTAGTAAGGCTAACATCTGTGCTTTAAGCGCCTTAGCGTCAACACCTTTTTTAATAATATAATCTTGATGCATAACGTGACACATAAAGTGACCACAGTACAATTTATAGAGCAATTGGTTTTCTATTTCAGGAGGCAGTTTTTCAAACCAATCCCGATCATTACGACGCAATGCAATATCCAAAGGTAGCACATCTTCCACATCGTTAATATGAACGGCATGATAACGCACCGCAGCACCCGCGGCGGCAAAACGATGTAAAAAGGCTTTATTACCTTCTTCTTCTGTACATTCGAAATAATCCCCCGTGGCATGTTTAAAATATTCTTTTAAATAAGTTGAGGCTTCTTCTATACCACTATCCGCCATTCTTAGCATTAAATGATGCTCATATTTATCGCGATATTCTGTCATACGAGCAGGTAAATGAGCAGGCCATAACTTACTCATCAATTGCATTGTTCTATCAGTTAGATTCTTAGGTAAAAATGGCACTTTATTAAGAACAGCATCAACACGCCCTTTAATAGCAAATAATGCTGGCATCTTATCTGTACCTAACTTATCAATAATTAAAAAGGTATCTTTGCCATAAACTTCTGCCATCTTGTAGTAACTTCGATGCATATACTCACCCGCAACGGGTAATACCTTAAATTGACTGAGAATATGGCGACGGATATCTTCTAACTCATCAGGATCATTGGTCCCAATATAGAAAACTTGAGTGCGATGATCAGCAGGAAAAGTATCTAATCTCACGGCAAAAACAGAGAGCTTACCTGCGCTTCCCGCCGCTTCAAATAGACGTCTTTCGTCATTATTAAATCGAGATGGTGTATCTGCATCAATATCACGTACTCGCTCACTATATTCATGATCAGATGCCAGTTTATCCGTCGCATGAATTTGTTTCGCATGATAATGTCGATTATCCAGATTGGTTAATATCTCTTCCGGAGTGTCACCTAAATCAATTCCCAAATGGTTGATAAGCTCTGCTTCACCTTGTTCATTAACACGGGCGTAAAGTGATAACTCAGTATAAGCAGGACCCCGGCGCACTAATGCCCCCCCTGAGTTATTACAAATGCCTCCAATCACCGAAGCACCAATACAAGAAGAGCCTATCACTGAATGTGGCTCTCTTCCTAATGGCTTTAATACTTTTTCTAAGTGCCATAATGTACTGCCAGGAAAGGCAATAACTTGGTTATATTCAGAAAGAACTTGTATTTTATCTTGGCGCAAGGTACTGATGATAACAATATCACGATCATAGTCATCACCACTGGGGGTTGAACCTTCTGTTAACCCGGTATTTGCCGCTTGCATAATAATAATTTTATCGGCTTCAACACAGGTTTTAAAAATACGCCACTGTTCTAATAAAGAGCCGGGGAATACCACTGCCAGTGCTTTTCCCTGTCCGGAACGAAACCCTTTACGATATCGCTCTGTTTTATGCTCTTGGGTTAATACATGTTTTTTACCGACAATACCTTCTAACTTACGAATAAAATGCTGGTTTGTGGAGCTGCTACTCTCATTCATTGTCCCTATCCTATTCCTGTCTTGTCTGATTTTTCTATTTATCACAGTTTAATTTTTATTTAAAAATAATGAGATAAAAAGAAATGTATTATCAATATAACCACTTTTATACCATTGTGAGCAAGTTAATCACAATAAATTAGCCACTAGTTTGATAAAATAATTATAGCTACCATTAATAAAACGCTTTTTACAAAGCGTATTTATCATTCCATGATTAAATATTCTCTTTCATTAATTTCTCTATTGCTAATTTATTCCATGCTTGGCAACTACGGCTTTGGTAACTATTTTGATTGGTGGCTAAAGCTAATTGATAAGATAACCTAGGGGAAGTAATGGGAATAACCACTAAATCATCGATAGGATATTTATTACACATGCTATTAGGCAACAGTGTGATCCCGACACCGGCTTTAACCATTGCAATAATTAAATCTAAATGATTACTTCTCCCCACAATTTGTGGTTCAGTGTTATAAATCCCACAAGCACTACGTACCAAATCATTAATACGAAAATCTTCTGAAAAAAAGATAAACCGCTCTGTAATAAGCTGTTTAAAATTAACCTTCTTATCTTTAGCCAAAGGATGGGATTGTGCTACTAATAACATCAAGTGATCTTCTGAAAAAATGGTTAATTCAAAATCTTTATCATTAAAAGGTAACATCACTGCAGCGGTTTCTACCGTGCCTTCTAACATTGCATCTTCCATCTGTTTGGTGCCCAGCTCAAAAATTTTAAGTTCAACATTGGGATGGCGAGAGCTAAACGCCATGATAATATCAGCAAAATAGGTTGAGGCTATAACAGGAGGTAATCCGACATTTAAGGCGCCTGTTAAAGGTTCATCTTTATCATTTAATGCTTTATTCATACTATTAAATTGAGCGAGGATCTGCTTTGCATGCTCATATAAAATAGCACCGTCATCAGTTAATTTTACCCCATCCACTTCTCTTATTAATAAAACAGTGCCTAATTCATCCTCTAATTTTTTAATGCTACGACTAATGGCTGGTTGTGTAATAAATAAAGCATCAGCGGCTCGGCTAAATCCATTTAATTGAACAACTTCAATAAAATAGCGTAAAACACGAATATCCATAAATAATTTTTACCTTATTACTTTTGGTTATACCCCCAATAATAATAAACCATTTCCTTAAAAACAAAATTAGCGATAGAACATTAAGCATAATGTAAGAACTTTACTATCATTTAGTAGATTATTATTTCAGATTTTCTGGAGATTATATGACAAACACAGTTATTAAGTACGTTTTAGACCGATTATATGATTTAGGTATCAAAGATATTTTTGGTGTTGCTGGTGATTACGCCTTCCCTATTGAAGACACTGTTTGCAACAACCAACAACAACGTTGGATTGGTAACTGTAATGAATTAAATGCGGCATATGCTGCAGATGGCTATGCTCGAATTAAAGGAATGGCGGCATTATCCACCACCTTTGGTGTAGGTGAATTAAGCGCGATTAACGCTATTGCCGGTGCCTATGCCGAAAATTTACCGATTTTCCATTTAGTTGGCATGCCAGCAAGTGGCGTACAAAAAAGTAAACGTCTTGTGCATCATACTTTAGGTAATGGTGATTTTGATGTTTTTTATCAGATTGCTCAGCGCCTTGCTTGCGCTCATACTATTTTAACACCCGAAAATTGTGTGGAAGAAATGGAGCGCGTAATAGAAGCAGCATTAAAAGAGCGTCGTCCTGTTTATATTGGTATACCTTCAGATTATGCTAATAGCCAAGTAGTAGCGCCGTTATCTGTTACCGCACCACAAAAGCCAACAAGTGATAAAGCAACATTAGAAAAAGCAGTATCAGCAATCATTGAGAAACTCACCCACAGCAATAATGTCTGTGTATTACCAGGCTTTTTATCTGCACGTTTAGGGTTAACAGATAAAATCCAGCATTTTATTGATAAAACAGGTTTACCTTATGCCACTATGTTTATGGATAAAAGCATATTAAGTGAATCTAACACTCAATATGTTGGTATGTATGACGGACAATTAATGACACCAGAGGTCAGAGAATTTGTCGAAAGTAGTGAATATATATTAGGGATCGGTACATTACTGACTGACTTTAATACAGGCAGTTTCACTGCTAATATAAAATCAGAACAATTTATCAGTATCATGCCAGACTATGTTGAAATTGATTCTGTGATCTACTCCTGCGTTTATATGACAGATATTCTTTCTGAATTAACCCAACGACTGCCGAATAAAACTTATCATAAAATAACAGCGAAAGGATTAGGTGAAGCGGTTACATCTGATAATAATAAAATTACAGCACAATATCTCTATCCTCGTTTAGAACAATTCTTTAAGCCTAATGATATTATTATTGCAGAAACAGGAACCTCATCCATGGGATTAGGCTTCGCTTTATTACCTGAAGGTGCACAATTTCATAATCAAACACTATGGGGCTCTATTGGTTGGGCAACACCGGCTGCATTAGGCGCTGCGTTAGCGGCACCAGAAAAACGCATTATTTTAATTACCGGTGAAGGCTCTCATCAATTAACAGTACAAGAAATTAGTCAATTTGTTCGTTTCGGTTTAAAACCTATTATTCTAGTATTAAATAACGATGGTTATTTAATAGAGAGATTATTATGTGATTACCCCGAAGCTTATTATAATGATTTAGCTCAGTGGAACTATCATCAGTTACCGCAAGCCTTTGGTGCAACAGATTGGTATAGTGAAAAAGTAACTACAGCAAGTGGACTAGATAATGCGTTAAATAAAGCCGCACTAACAAATAGCGCATCTTATATTGAGATAGTCACAGAGCGATATGAGGCCTCTGAATTAGCGCAAAAATTAAAAGAATCAAAAAGTTCATTATATTCATTCTAAAATGAATAAGTAGAATAACTAATTAAGCATCTAACAGTACAAAATAGATAAAGCTTAGCTAATTTGCTTAATAAATAAGGTATAATTTAAATCATCGGCATACTCTAATTTTTATTTTTAATATAGAGAATATGCCGATATTTTTTACTACATGGATCACACTATATTCAAACTATCATATAATGTTAGTAAAAATAATAAAAAAACTCTGAATAAATTACTGCAAAACAATTTAGAAAATATCTCTAATATAATAATGCCTGTCATAAAAACTAAACATAGCTAATATAAATTAGCTCTCAATTTTTTAGAGATTATGGCTTATTTTATGAAAAATATCGTAATACCTACCTCGTTAAGCTGCTTTTTTTTACTTTTTTCCCATTCAACATGGTCTGAAACCAATATTTCACAAACCAAACAACGAATTATCGACCAACGTAATTATTGGTTAGATGAGATCAAAAATGGTGTTATCACAACTAGCCCTCAAAAAGGATCGAGAACCGCCGAATTAGATAGAATAATCAGTAATAATTATCAAGCCATTACCGGCAAACGTAGAGAACTTGCCGAAGCGGATAAATCACAGTCTCATACTTATGTGTTGAATACCTATGCTAATATTTTATTTGATGATAAGGCTAAATCGATCAACTTTAGCGATATTCAAGCTTATCAAGATCTCAATAAATTACATAGCACAGGCACCTATGCTTATGATACAAATAAAAAAAGAGTACGCTCGATAGATTTTATCTTAAAAGAACTTTTTTTACGTGGCCGACCTTATCAAGTACTTGATAAAGAAGGTCATTATCTTGATAACTACACCACTATAACAGGCTCATCTTATCCCAGTGGTCATACGTGGAACGGATACAAACAAGCTGCAGTGTTATCCATCTTATTCCCTGAAAAGGGCAGTGAAATGTTTGCCAGAGCAATAGAATATGGTGAAAGTCGAGTTATTGTCGGGGCACACTTCGCAACAGATACCATCGCCTCCAGAATAGGCAATTATTACCTGCTGTCACAAATGCTTGCAGATGATGACACCACCCGCACTTTTGTAGAGCTTGCCAAAGAAGTCCGCCAAAATGTTGCTAGCCAATGCAAAAATCAACATTGCTTAACGACCTCGACAACAATCACTAACGATGAAACAGGTTATTACGCAACCAAAGATCCAGAGCCTGCACCACGCATTACCCCTAATGAAATACCAACATCTGCCAACGCTTTACTGCGTTTACGCTTTGCCTATTTAACCAGAGAGCAACGACAATCTATCTTAGCGAGTACCACCTACCCGAGTAATTCATTGGCTGGCTGGGCTGCAAACAAAGATGATCCAAACGCCAATTGGGGATTAATTAATCTCCCAAAAGCCTATAATGGCCCTAGTTATTTCTACAATCATTTTATTGTTAATCAAATAACTAATGAATTTGACTTTGCTGAATTTGGTCAACTTGATGAATGGAAAAATGATATTAGTGGGCCTGGCAAATTAATCAAACAAGGTAATGGCACCTTGATCTTATCAGGCAATAACCATTTTGCTGGCGTTGAAGTTAATCAGGGTCATTTACTGCTCACTGGTGAAAACCACTATGCAAAAAATTCTTCCATTAATGGTGGTACATTGCTTCTTGAAGGAACACTAAACACTTTACTAGATGTCAACAAAGGAGCATTGCTATTAAATGGTGGGAGCGTTGATTCTCAAGTCAATATCAATAACAAAGGGATACTTTCTGGTAAAGGAAAAATTAATAAGCTGGCCGTTTATTCAGGAGGCATCGTATCACCGGGTCATTCAATAGGTACAATTAATATAGATGATACTGTTATTTTTAATTCTGGTAGCAACTACCATGTTGAAATAAATTCACAAGGTGATAGCGATAAAATAATCAGTTTGGGTACCGCGACACTGAATGGTGGAATGGTTAATGTATCGCTTGAAAATAGCCAAAATCTGCTAACAAAAGATGATGTTCAAAGTTTATATAACACAAAATATACCATTTTAACGGCAGATCACGGTATTAATGGTCAATTTACTGATGTAAATCCAAACTATCTTTTTTTAGGTACCACACTGTCCTACGATAAAAATTCAGTAATACTAAATGTCGGAAGAAATAACACCGCCTTTTCAAGTGTGGCTAAAACAAAAAACCAACTATCAATCGCCAATGCGATAGACGCATTACCCTTGGGACATCCTATTTATGAAAGCATTATAAGAATGGATACAGGGAATGATGCCCGCTCTGCCTATAATCAATTAACAGGTCAAATTCATGCGGATATCTTATCTAACCAACTCAACAATAGCCGGCAAATAAAAGAAACACTCCTCTCTCAGATTAAAAATGCAGAAATAATTAATAGAGAGAAAGAAAGTGCAGGTAACAAAGGTCATGTTTGGGCTAAAATTCTCTCTAATTGGGAAAAGACTTCCAATGATGGCAATGCAAATAGCTATGATGCTTCCACCTATGGCGTACTATTAGGTGCAGATCAGCGGGTTAGTCACGATAAAATGCTGCTTGGTATTGCAACAGGGGTCACCAAAACCTCACTATCTGGTGATAACAGTCACGCAAATAGCGAAAATTACCACTTATCACTCTATGGTGGCTATGATTTTGACACAATCGTGTTACGTGCTGGTGCATCTAATACCTTTCATCGTATCCATACAACAAAATCGGTCAACTATGGTGTACAGTCAGATAAAAATAAGGCGAATTACAATGGGAACACTAGCCAAATTTTTATTGAAGCAGCTTATCCCATCACCCTCTCTGATACACAATTAGAGCCTTTTGTTAATTTTGAATATGCCAAAACAAAAAACGCCACCATTAACGAGCAAGGTGGACGAGCAGCCTTACAAGCCCATTCGCAAACTCTAGAGTCAACCACCTCCACTACAGGGCTACGTTTAAATAACCAATGGAAATTTAACAGTAAATCAAGGGGTTCTCTCTATGGTGAGCTAGGCTGGAGACACCAATATAACGATGTAGAACGAGGGATCCATTTACGCTTCACACAAACCCAGCCTACATTTATAGCAAATAGTGTTGATGCTGCTCGAGATGCACTGGTGGTAAAAGCTGGAACGACTATCCAAATTAATGAGACATCAAAAGTCTCAATTGGATACAGCGGACTAGCGGCAAGAAATCAGCACGATAATGGTATTGATATGAAACTCTCTATCGCGTTCTAACTATAAACAAAAAATGGCCTCACTAATGAGGCCATTTTTAAACAATCAACACACTAAATACAATGTTATTTCTCTGGCATTTGAGGCATAGGTCGACGGAATCGACGAGTGATCCACACCATATAAAGTATACCAATTGCCCCCCAAATCAGTCCTAATTCCATAGAGCCTGGTTCAAGGTTTACCCACAGTACCCCCATTGTCGCGGCACCAATAATCGGTAATATAAGATAGTTAATATGATCCATTAACCCTTTATTACGACGCTCACGAATGTAGAACTGCGAAATAACAGATAAATTGACAAAGGTAAATGCCACTAACGCACCAAAGTTAATTAACGCTGTAGCAGTGACTAAATCAAAAAAGATCGCCCCTAGCGCTAAAAAGCCAACTAACAGTACGTTAAATGCCGGTGTACGCCATTTAGGATGAACATAACCAAACGCTTTCTCAGGGAATACACCATCACGTCCCATCACATACAGCAGACGCGCAACACCTGCGTGAGCCGCCATACCCGATGCTAATACCGTCACACAAGAAAACACTAAGATAATAGACTGGAACAAGGCTCCTGCTACATACAGCATAATCTCAGGTTGTGACTCTTCTGGATTTTTAAAACGTGAAATATCTGGGAAATATAATTGTAAAAAATAAGAAACAGCGATAAAAATTAAACCACCGATTAACGCAGTTAAGAAAATCGCTTTTGGTATCACATTACCAGCATTAGGTGTTTCTTCAGATAAGGTACTAATGCCATCAAACCCTAAGAACGAGAAGCACAAAATTGTCGCGCCGGTTATCATTGGGATTAATTCGGCATCTACTGACGCAAATGGACGGAAAGTCCATAACTCCCCTGTACCTTCGCCGTTATATACGCCATGAATTAATAAACCAACAAATACCACCATTACAGCTACTTGAATAACAACAATAACGGTATTTAAGTTAGCCACAACGTTAATTCCGCGTAGATTAAAAAATGTCATTAACGCGACTAACGCAACAACAAAGATCCACGGATCTACGCCTGGGAATATGGCTTGTAAATAAATTTTAGCCAATAAGATATTTATCATTGGCATAAATAAGTAGTCTAATAATGAAGACCACCCAACCATAAAACCAACATGTGGGCTCATGGATTTTTGTGCATAAGTATAAGCAGAGCCTGCTGAAGGGAAACGCTTGACTAATTTCCCGTAGCTCACTGCGGTAAATAAAATAGCGGTTAACGCAATAGCATATGATGTTGCCACATGACCATTGGTTATGCCTGATACAATACCGAAAGTATCAAAAATCGTCATAGGTTGTAAAAATGCCAACCCCATCATGACGACTTGCATTAGCGTCAATGTTTTGCGTAATTGAACACGGTTATTAACACCAGTTTGATTGGTGCCGATAGAGGAGATGACATTATCTGACATGAGCGAACCCTCCCATAACTTCGAACTGAGTACTTGATAAACTCAACCGACAGTTACTGGGAAGACTTCGCATCTGTCTATAAACAGAATAGAAAGAAGTTTTTGAGGACAGGAGTGAGTTTAGGAGACGCCGTGCTCCGTAGTCATCATTACCGCAGGTGCCGTTAGGCCCGACTGCGAAAGAGAATAATTGTACCATATTAGCATTCCTCTATCACGACAACCCTTTCTCTAAGGGGCTGGCTGCTAATCAAATTATGTTATCTATTCAGACTAAAATAAGTCTGACCTCTTGGTGTAGTAATAAGTAAAAAGCAAAAAAAAACCGATGCAGTTAAAACGCATCAGTCATATTTTTAGTGGGCGCATTTTGCACGTCTCAGACTTAAATAGCAATAGATTTTCATCAAAAAACCACCTTTTTTTACGATCTTTTTAAATAGCAAACTAAGTTAGCCTTTACTGTCACATTTCATTGACAATATTTGCGTTTTTATCACAAAGCCTAACTTTGAGATATAGCCTATTGTCGTTTGGTATTAAACAACAAAAATCATTAATACATTAACAATCAAAAAGTTAATTAATTCTGCATGTTATATACAACAATACCAACCAAAATAAAGCATCAATGATACATAAACAAATCTAATGTAAATTAATTGCTTCTTTCACGCTATAAAGACTAAAAAAGATACAGCCAACTGAAATACCATTATTTTTCAACAAGCCATATAGAGTAATCAAAAACGATTTTCAGTAATAAGAAAAAAAGATTAAGTATTCAGTAAAGATAGTCAGTGGTTAAAACAAATGAACCTTATTTTTAGGTGATTCATTAAACTAAATATAAATGCCTATTATGCATTTTGCCAGTATTGGCTTTAATTAAATAACAAAAAAAGCTCCACATAATGTGGAGCTTGATTGACACACACTGAGGGATAAAACTAGAAGTTGTAGTTTAATCCGATGTTATAACGACGGCCTTCTAAGGTTGAACCGTAATTATCTCTTTCGATGCGACGATCAAAAACATTATAGACGCCACCGATCAGATTTAGTTGCTTCGTTAGACTATAGCTAGTACCTACATCAACAAAGGCGTATGAAGGTGTGCTCTTAGACATTGAAGTACGTGATAAATATTCTGATGTCTTACCACGGAAATTAATGCGTGCCCAAGTTTCCATTTCAGGGGTGGTTTCCCAATTTAAGGTCGCATTCGCCATATGGCGCGGTTGCTTATTCAGAGGCTTACCTTTGAAATCGCCACTCTTTTGTTCCGTATCTGTAAACGTGTAGTTTGCTGCTAAATTCCATTCTGGGGAAATAATCCAGTTAGCAGTAACTTCAACACCGCGCATATTGGCTTTATCAACGTTAGTTCTATCACTTACAAAATCATAAGGGTCGCCACTATTACCAACACCATCAGCTAATGTACAATCGCGCATACCCGGTGCTTTGTCTGAACGACTATCGCAACGACGAACTTCTGTTATTTTATCTTTAAAATCAGTATTATAAATCGTCAAACTTGCCGTTAAGTTATCACGATTATCCCAAATAATACCAATTTCCTCTGTCACCGACTTTTCTGGTTTTAAGTCAGGATTACCGTAAATAACTGCATCATAACGACCACCGCCAGTCCCTTGTCCCCAAGTAGCTGTCGCTTGACGTAAATCCGGTGAACGATATCCAGTAGATACCCCACCTTTTAATGTCCATTCATCAGCTAAATGCCAAACACCATAAACTCGCGGTGTCCAGTGAGTACCAAAGTTTTCATCTTTATCCATCCGTAAACCGGCGGTTAAAGCGAAGTCGTTTGTCAATGTCCACTCATCTTCAGCAAACAGCGCCCAACTATAGCGATCTAGCTTATTATTACCTTTAAGCTTATTGCCTTCATCTTTCAGCTCTTCATAGCGATATTGACCGCCGACACTTAACATATGATCACCAAACATAAAGACGGTTTGGTTACGAACAGTTGTATCATCATAATCCATTTTACGTGATGGATTGCGGCTTTCATCGCGCTGAACATAGGTATTCATAGTACCAAAATCATAAATACCATCATGGGTTAAGGCATAATGCGTTAACTCATAATCAGTAAAGCTACTTTGTGGTTTTTTCCCTTTAACAAGTTCAGCTGATTTTGAATAGCCAACACGTGAATCACGATGTTGATTATCTTTTTTAAATTCAAATTCAACGGTATTTTTCTCATCTGGTGTCCAGCTTAATGTACCGCCACCACTTGCCGTGATCTGACGGTTATAGCCATCAACACGTCTATCTTCACCGCGGTGAGAATATTGCCCTTGCAGCTTTAGACCTAACACATTATCAATCAATGGACCTGCAGCATAGAAACTACCTTGTCCTGTATTTCCTTCATTTTTACGCTCAGTCAACGTTGTGTCACCACGTAAACTAAAGTTCCATTCTTTTTGCGCTTTACGCGTAATAATATTGATAACGCCTCCCATGGCATCAGAGCCATATAAAGAAGACATTGGGCCTCTTACTACCTCAATACGCTCAATCGCGGGTAAAGGCGGTAACCAACCTTGTTCAATACCTGAGTTATCACTATTAGGACGCGTTTCACGAGATGCAACACGCTTACCATCGACTAAGATCATGGTATACTTAGGATCCATACCACGAATACTAATATCAGAGCTACTACCGCCCCCTGTCACTAGCACCCCCGGAACATCTTTTAGCGCATCAGTTACATCACGATATGATTTTGTTTCTAATTGTTCACGAGTTACAACTGAAACAGAAGCTGGAGCATCTTCAACAGTCTGTTTAAATCCCGAAGCGGTTGTCACCAGTAACCTTTCAGGATCTTCTGCGGAAGCTGTCATCACAAAACTTGATGCAAGAGCAGCAACAACGCCAAGCGCAATTTTATTTTTCTTTAACACTACCATTCCCGATTCTCCAAGAATATATATTCTTTAAGTTTTATATAGATGGACAGATCGACAGTTGCTCAACAATGAAGGTAATTAATTTAATTACCCTTAGTTATTTTGATATTATTTTTATATCCCTATTGACTAAATTCCTATACTTCTGCTGTTATTGTTTTATGCTTCTATAAGATTTTTATCACTCAAATAATTTGACATATAAATTTTCTTTTAAAACAATGTGTTAATAAAATCCTATTAATAGTGACAATATATTTATCAGGCTTGTCTGTAGATTAATCAAACAAATATATACCTACATCTATTTGCATGTTGCTATTGATTTTCTATCCAGCTGTTTTATTAACAGATAAATATGCCAAAGTTTAACCTGATAATTTATTCATCACTTTTTTGCATTAAAATTGATTAATTGAGAATAATGTGTCAAATAAGAAGAAAATTCGCTTAATTGATATAATACTCGATATTCAATATATGACTTCTTATACAACGATGCGTTATTAGATGAGCTAAAAATCGCTCTAGAGAGTGGATGATGACGCTTTACATACATCAGATCTATTTTCTATAACCAATAACACTGTCGTCACATTATTATGCAATAAATTGTTTGCTAACAATAAAGCAAATAAGAATACTTATCAATGCGATTGCGAATATAAATTAGAATTTTCTCTTATTTGTGTAATTATTAGTCATAGAATAGAAAAAGAGCCGGCTAAATTGTGATAAAGTTCACAAATTAGCCGGCTCTCTATTTAGTGATAAAACTAACTATTTTTTGTTTTCAATATGCTCAGGAAACTGCATTTCACTGTAACGAATAAAACGTGTTTTCTTCACTATTTTATAGGTAAACCAAATCAGCAGGAATAATGGGATCCCAATATAGGTTGCCACAACACCATACCAGTCAATAGTATCTTCTAAAAATGCCTGATAGTTTTGACCTAATGTAATAATTAAACAGAGAATAAAGGCAAAAATAGGTCCTACAGGGAAGAAGCCTGAACGATACGGCAATTCATTCAGATCACGACCTTGTGCTACATAACCTCGACGAAAACGGTAATGACTGATTGCAATACCTAACCAAGCAATAAATCCTGTCATACCTGATGTATTTAATAACCATAAATAAACCGTTTGGTTACCATACATTGAGCTTAAAAAGCATAAACCCGCAACCACTGTTGTTGCATAAAGTGCATTACGTGGAACACCGTTTTTGGATAATTTACCAAAAAATTTCGGCGCTTTACCTTCTCTTGCTAAGGTAAATAACATACGCGTAGATGCATACATACCGGAGTTTCCTGCCGAAAGCACCGCCGTTAAAATAACTGCGTTCATGATAGCAGCAGCGGAAAGTAACCCTGCATTTTTAAATACCAGTGTAAACGGACTCACACTGATGTCACCCACATCATTACGTAGCAAGTTAGGATCGGTATAAGGAATGATTAAACTGATAATTAAGATAGCTAGGATATAAAACAGTAAAATACGCCAAAAAACTTTACGTACTGCTTTAGGAATATTTTTCGCAGGATCTTTCGACTCCCCCGCTGCGATACCGATAAGTTCAGTTCCTTGGAAAGAGAACCCAACAATCATCGCTACCCCTATCATGGCGGCAAAACCACCAGCAAAAGGCGCATCGCCGATTTCCCAGTTGTGCCAACCTGCATTTTCAGCGCCTTTCATAATACCGGTGATCATCGCAATACCCACCGCAATAAAAATAATCACGGTCGATACTTTAATTAATGAAAACCAATATTCAGCTTCACCAAATCCCTTTACAGAAATATAGTTAAGCAAGAAAATAACGGCTAAAAATAACGCACTCCAAATCCAACCATCCACATCAGGGAACCAATACAGCATCACGAGCTGCGCGGCGACTAAGTCAACTGCAATCGTCACAGCCCAGTTGTACCAGTAGTTCCAGCCTAGTGCGAAACCAAATCCTTCATCAACATATTTAGAGCCATAGGTTGAAAAAGATCCGGAAACAGGCATAAATGCCGCTAACTCTCCAAGGCTGGTCATAAGGAAATAGACCATAAGTCCTATTAATGCGTAAGAGAGTAATGCGCCCCCAGGCCCTGCTTGAGCAACAGTTGCACCTGATGCGACAAAAAGCCCTGTACCAATTGAACCACCAATAGCGATCATCGCTAAATGTCGCGCCTTTAATTCTCGACGCAAAGTGCGTACCGCACCCGATTTTGCGGTATCTGTTTGTTGTTCTGACATTATCATTCCACGGTTATATTCATATTCCTAGCATCAATTGTAACAAATCTGGCTGTGGTGAATAGCAAGGATCTAGGATTATAAGATACCTTCATAATCGGGCTTCAATTATTAGTAACTTATCAAGCGTTGTCGATTAAATGTTCAGCATTACAATATGAAAGTAATTTTTTGAGGGCATCAGAGACATGTTTTTGGCGATGATAGACCAAATATAAAGTACGTTGTAATTTTAGACCTTCGACCTTTATCTCTTTTAAAGAGCCACTCTCTATTTGATCTTGGATCACTCGGCGAGATAAACAACTAATCCCCATTTCATACATTACAGCATGTTTTATCGCTTCTGAATTACCTAATTCCATTTCGATTCGATATCCGGGTAATGAAGCAAACAGCAGATGATTGAGTACATCTCGCGTCCCAGAACCGTTTTCACGTAGGATCCACGGCGCGGATTGAAGATCGGCTAATGTCACTGTTTTCGCCTTAGCTAAAGGATGTTCAGGGGAACAAAATATGACCATTTCATCCAGTAGCCATTTTTGGCTGATCAATTCAGAGCTTTGGCAAGCCCCTTCAATAAGGCCTAAATCAACACGGAATTCACTGACTGATTTGACGACTTCTTCCGTATTGCCAATACTCATTTCAAGTGGAATATCGGGGTAGTTACGATGAAAATTACCCAACATTTGTGGCAAAATATAATTACCAATAGTGGTGCTTGCAGCAATACGTAAAGCACCATTTCCGGCTTGAAATAACTGCTCTACTTCAGTAGCACGCTCAAGTAAAGAGAGTGCCCTTGGATATAATAATCGCCCGTGTTCATTAGTCACTAAGCGCTTCCCCACTCTATCGAAAAGTTGTACTCCTAACTG
This sequence comes from Proteus sp. G2609, assembly GCF_963896135.1. NCBI lineage: Bacteria > Pseudomonadati > Pseudomonadota > Gammaproteobacteria > Enterobacterales > Morganellaceae > Proteus > Proteus sp. G2609. Next base: position 106,748 of record NZ_CAWQNB010000041.1, read on the forward strand.
ATTTTCTAGATCAGTTAAAGAAGCACTCACAGCGGATTGAGATAATGCCAACTGTTGTGAAGCCTGTGTTGTAGAACCACTTTTAAGTACTTCAGTAAATACTTCCAGTTGTCGCAATGTAATACGCATGTCCATCCCACCTTTTAGCTGTCATAGTAATAACATACTATCCACAAACCAATAACATACCAAGAACAATTGTGAAAATATACCTATATTAGTTTTAGTGGTTATTATTATAAAAATAATGAATTTAATAAATAATAGTATCTGTTATATGCTTATGCAAAATTTACATAAGCAAGGTTTTTCTATGTCAGAGCAAAGTCAAACAACCACATTGGCTAAAAAATGTTTTATTCCTGTTTATCGCTGGCTCCCCGGCTTGCTGCTAACAGGTATATTAACCGCCCTCGCTATTTATGTAGGTGATATTCCATGGTTTTCCAGTATGGGGTTAGGTGCTCTTACACTGGCTATCTTATTTGGCATTATTGCGGGTAATACGGTTTATCCCATCGCTAAACCTTATAGTGATGAAGGCGTTAAGTTTGCCAAACACTATTTACTACGCGCGGGGATCATCCTATACGGTTTTAGACTCACTTTTCAGCAAATTGCAGATGTAGGCGCAACAGGATTAATTATTGACGCTATTATGTTGACCTCAACTTTTCTCATTGCAATGTGGGTGGGGAAAAAATATTTTGGTCTTGATGATCAAACCGTCATGTTAATTGGTGCTGGTAGTAGTATTTGTGGTGCGGCTGCGGTCATGGCAACAGAGCCTGTTGTCAAAGCTCAGGCGAGCCAAGTTGCGGTGGCTGTATCCACTGTCGTAATTTTTGGAACTATCGGTATTTTCCTCTACCCATGGTTTTTCCATCTTAACGCTTTTGCGGGTTGGTTACCTTTTAGTGAAGAAACTTTTGGTATCTTCGCTGGTTCAACCATACATGAAGTCGCTCAAGTTGTTGCGGTGGGTCATTCAATTAGTCCAGATGCAGAAAATGCAGCCGTAATTAGTAAAATGATCCGCGTGATGATGCTGGCACCTTTCTTAATTATCCTTTCTACTTATATTAGTAAAAAGGGCCGTAAAACAGTAGGTGCGACAACAGAAAAAAGTCCGATAACTATTCCTTGGTTTGCTGTGTTCTTTATCTTAATGGCTGGTTTTAATTCATTTAATTTAATTCCTGCCGCTATTGTGAGCTATATCGTTACTATTGATACTATTTTATTGGCAATGGCGATGGTAGCACTAGGTTTAACAACGCATATTAGTGCGATACGTCAAGCGGGTGTAAAACCACTACTGCTAGCTTTATTTCTCTTTTTCTGGCTAACGTTAGGTGGTGCTGCTATTAATATCTTTATCCAATCTGTGTTGATGTGATTGTTTTATCTATCCTTGAGTATGTACCCGAGTATTGCGCAACTTATTCTAGTTTAAGTTGCGCTTTTTTATCCAAAGCACCGTAAAACCCCGTCCTTCAGGTCGGGGATATAAGGCGCGTTTTTTTAACTAACTCGGTGTTTCCTGTTGCTCAATGTACTGGCGGATAATGGATATTGGTGCGCCACCACAACTCCCCGCGAAATAACTCGGCGACCAAAGAACCCCCTTGTAGTAATCACGTTGGGCAATATCAGGAAAGACTCCCTTCACAAAGTCACCAGCGAAATCAGCAAAAACCACGCAATGATTGTCATTGAGGACTTAAAGGTCAGTAACATGTCTAAATCGGCAAAAGGTACGACAGAACGGCATGGACGGAACGTAAAAGCTAAATCTGGTTTAAACCGCTCAATACTGGAGCAGGGTTGGTATGAAATGCGCCGTCAGCTTGAATACAAGCAGCTCTGGCGAGGTGGTCAGGTAGTGGCAATACCACCCGCCTACACCAGTCAGAAGTGCGCTTGCTGTGGTCATACAGCAAAGGAAAACCGCCAGTCACAAAGTCAATTCGAGTACCTTGAATGTGGATATACAGCGAATGCTGATATCAACGGGGCACGTAACATTTTAGCGGCAGAACATGCCGTGCTTGCCTGTGGAGGGAGGGTGCAGTCAGACCGCCCGTCGAAGCAGGAACTCGCCGAGGTGATTCAGACATCAGTCTGAACGCAGTAGGGATCCACGTCCTTTAGGGCGTGGAGGATGTCAAATTTCCTCATATTCGGATGTCAATAAGCCCACGATTTGTTATCGTAGTGTGAAATAAGATTAGAGGAGAACTATGATGAAATTTGTTGGCGCACATGTCAGTGCTGCAGGTGGTGTTGATCAGGCTGTATTACGAGCTCATGAGATCAAAGCAACGGCATTTGCTCTTTTTACTAAAAATCAGCGCCAATGGAAAGCAGCCCCTTTATCAACTGAATCGATTGATAAATTTAAAAAAAATTGTGAAATCTATGGCTATGGTCCAGCACAAATTTTACCACACGACAGCTATCTAATTAATTTAGGGCATCCAGAAGAGGAAGCCCTTGAAAAATCAAGAGCCGCTTTTCTCGATGAGATGCAACGTTGTGAGCAATTAGGCATTGAATTACTTAATTTTCACCCAGGTAGCCATTTAAAAAAAATCGATGTTGATAAATGTCTGCAACGCATCGCTGAATCCATTAATATCACCTTAGATAAAACCCAAAATGTGACCGCAGTGATTGAAAATACCGCAGGACAAGGCACTAACTTAGGCTATCGTTTTGAACATCTCGCCGCTATTATCGATGGTGTAGAAGATAAATCTCGAGTGGGCGTTTGTATTGATACTTGTCACACTTTTGCTGCAGGTTATGATCTACGTACCGTTGAAGACTGTGAAAAGACCTTTGCTGAATTTGATAATATTGTCGGCTTTCAATATTTAAAAGCCATGCACTTAAATGATGCTAAAAGCGAATTGGCTAGTCGTGTCGATCGCCATCATAGTTTAGGGCAAGGCAATATTGGCAAAGTACCCTTTACTTATATTATGCAAGATACCCGTTTTGATGGGATCCCACTTATCTTAGAAACAATTAATCCTGATATTTGGCCAGAAGAAATAGCTTGGTTAAAATCACAACAAACTCAATAACCTTATTTCTTTTTTACTTGCGATTTGATGTACTAAAATCGCAAGCCTCTATTTTTTTATCCGTATGCTATTTTGGAGTCTCTCATGTCTGTAGTCGTTGGTGTTGGAGTGATCATCGTCAATGAAAAAGGTGAAGTATTATTAGGTAAACGCTGTGGTAAACACGCCCCTTATTGGTCAATTTTTGGTGGCCATGTTGATCCGGGGGAAACCTTTGAGCAATGTGCTATTCGTGAAATTGAAGAAGAGATTGGCATTACCATCCCTACTCCTGAAGTGATTGGGATCAGCAACAATCTACAAACTTATCAATTAGAAGGTAAACATACCGTATCTATCTGTATGATTGCGCAATATCAAGGTGGCGAGCCTAAGTTAATGGAGCCAGATAAATGTTCTGAACTACGCTGGTGCTCACCTGATGATTTACCTGCCCCCCATTTTGAAGCGAGCCGTAATTCTATTGCTTTATGGAAAAGTAAACGTTTCTATCAACCTTAATTAACACTCTTCATCATTATTCTGAATATTCTTTATTCAGAATAATGTTTTTCCCCTACTTAGTTATTATTCAACGTGATCTTTTTTCTGTTTAATGTCCTTTATTATATTTGGCTTATTTTTGAGCACAAATAATTTAATCCATTGATTTATATATAGATAAAAACTTATTGTACTATTTTTATTCATTTTTTTATTTAATAAACAAGGAAGTGCTCTATTTACACCCTCAGATCAAGCGTGTATTCTCTACACTATCAAGCTAGTACATTGAGTCATTTTTTATAAGGACATGTTATGTCAGAAGTCACATCCATTGCTAAACGCCCATCTATACTCGGTGGTGCGATGATTATTGCCGGTACGGCGGTAGGCGCCGGTATGTTCTCCATCCCTATTGTGACTTCCGGTGTGTGGTTTACCGGCTCTATCTTTTTACTCATTTATACTTGGTTTTGCCTATTTATGTCTGGCTTAATGATCTTAGAAGTTAATCTTCACTACCCCCTAGGATCAAGCTTTCATACTATTACCAAAGATTTATTAGGTAAGGGATGGAGTACCATTAATGGTCTTTCTATTGCTTTTGTTCTCTATATTTTAACTTATGCCTATATTTCTGCAGGTAGCTCCATCATTGTGCAAAATTTTGCTAATGTGGTTAGCTTGCCACAAGCCGTTGCAGGCTTAGTATTTGCCCTTGTTGTTGCTTTCTTCGTTTGGTTATCAACCCGAGCCGTTGATCGCTTAAGTACCATATTAATTGGCGGTATGATTGTGGCTTTTGTATTTGCTATCGGTGGATTATTTACCGAAGTGAAAATGCCAGTATTATTTAATACAACAGAAAGCCATGCCAGTTATTTACCTTATGCACTAGCCGCATTACCTTATTTATTAACCTCCTTTGGTTATCACGGCAATATTCCTGGATTAGTCACCTACTACCGTAAAGACGGTAAAGCCGTGATGAAAAGTCTATTAATTGGTACCTTGATTTCGCTGGCTATCTACATTTTATGGCAGTTTGTTGTACAAGGTAATATTCCTCGTGAAGGCTTTAAACAAGTCATTGCTGAAGGCGGAAATATCGGTAACTTACTGGCACAAATGCGTATCAATACAGCAAATACTTCCGTTTCATTCTTATTAGACTTGTTCTCATATATGGCATTAGCGAGTTCATTTTTAGGTGTGTCTTTAGGGTTATTTGATTATTTAGCTGATTTCTTTAAATTCTCAAATACTGGGACAGGACGTTTAAAATCGGCCATCGTAACTTTTGTACCACCCACCATTTTAGCGATTATTTTTCCTGATGGCTTCTTGTATGCTATTGGCTTTGCAGGACTTGCAGCCACTATTTGGGCGGCGATTATTCCAGCATTAATGGCAAAAGCCAGTCGCCAACGTCATCAGCAACAAAGCTTTAAAGCACCTGGTGGCACCTTTATGATTATCTTTGTGATCTTATTTGGTGCAATTAATGCGATTGCACACATATTAGCAAACTTTAATTTCCTACCTATTTACCGCTGATCTTCCGTCAAGCCAGCAATATGCTGGCTTGAACCTTCTTCTACCAAAAAAATATTGCGAAATACTTGCCAAGTTTCAGTACTACGAGTAATTTTGTCGCCATTATCGTCAATGCTATTTATAGAAGGTTACCTATGGCAAAAGCTAATGAAATTAAGCGCGGTATGGCTATCAGTTATAACAATAAATTATTATTGGTAAAAGATATCGACATCCAAGCGCCAAGTGCTCGCGGTGCAAGTACTTTGTATAAAATGCGCTTTACTGATATTCGTACAGGCCAAAAAGTAGAAGAACGTTTTAAAGGGGATGATATCCTCGATACTATCAACTTAACACGCCGTGCAGTCAGTTTCTCGTATATCGATGGTGATGAATATGTCTTTATGGACAATGAAGATTATACACCTTACACCTTCAAAAAAGATCAGATTGAAGAAGAGCTGCTGTTTATTCCAGAAGAAGGCTTAGCTGGGATGCAGGTTTTAACTATGGATGGACAAGTTTTAGCTTTAGAGTTACCGCAAACTGTTGATATGGAAATTATCGAAACAGTACCGGGCATTAAAGGCGCATCAGCGAGTGCTCGTACTAAGCCTGCGACTTTACCTACTGGATTAGTCATTCAAGTCCCTGAATATCTTTCTACAGGGGATAAAATCCGTATTCATATTGCTGAACGTCGCTATATGGGGCGTGCTGATTAATTAACCGCCAAAAACCTCCCTCACAAAGTAATATTTTACTGATGTGATGCTAAATAGGTCAGATAATCGTAAGAAACCCACTGTGACAACGATTATTTGACTTGTTTACCTAATCATTCCCTGTCAATACACAATTAAAAATATTGCACATTAATCAATCCATTTTTTTCAGCGCCATCCATCCAACGGATTTCAGCTTTCCCCATATTTTGAGGCAGTATAATTGATGATGATTGTTCAAAAGAGGTAGGGAAAATAGACTGGGTTGATGTAAAGACTTTGTTATTTTTGTAACATTGGTACTCAGCTTGATCGAGTGTGAAATTAATTTCACAAGCTGGATCAACAATCGCCCCTCGTACATAAATCTGTCCTGTAGTTTGCTGTGCTGTTGACGCCCAAGCAAATGATATCGAACTGGAAACGAGAAGACTGCATAAAATGGTCAGATATTTTTTCATAACGACCTCACTTCTTGTTTGCGCAGTAGGTATGAGGATCACGCCTACTCGACATACTTTTATCATAGCAATAAAATATGACATTCATATAGACACAATAAGAATGTTTGATGTCTATCAAATATGAGTGGTTTTTATTTATAAATAAAAAATCAACGTTGATTTAAGCTTAAGTCAAATATTCATAACTTTAATAACCTAATTATTTAAACATCAACTTTCTATTTAATTAACACAATTTATTTTATTATTAGTATTAATTAACTAATTATAAACAATATTCATTACTGCTAGATGATCGTTAATCCATTCGATATCCATAAAGCCTTTATTATTAATTAATTGCGAGTTAAATTGCTGATTAGCATCTAGTTTATATTGGAAGTCTTTCATCTCCTTACCATTCCAACAACTTGTTTTAACAGTATTTTCTTCTGATGATGCAAAACATCCGCCTTCGACAATAGCACCAACAAAAGTAATTGTTGTTGAACCTAACACTTTACTTTCACGTGCTAAACTAGGTGCCGTTAATAATAGACCTAGACATGCTAAAACTATCGGTATCTTTTTCAAAATAAACCTCCTCTCATTTATTTAAGTACAGAATGTCCACGAGCCAATATGCTATTAAACTAATAACTAATATCGGCTAGTAACTTTATTTATTTAACTTTTATCTTTGATTAAAGTTTAGAAAGAAATTATAAAATACTCAAATTAAGACTATCAATAAAAAATATTCTATATTTGACTTATATCAAGATAAGAGAAGCTAACAAGGTTGAAACAAAAAGATAACATTTACCTTAGCAATTAATTGCAAAGATATTTTTTTTTATTTTGGCTATAGTCCCTGCCATAAACTTGGAATATTTGTGATTTAGATCACAATTAATCAACGAATTTTTTAATTATCCTTATGAAACTTTCTACTGTTAAACAAAAATTGTCTCTTATCTTGCTGTTAAATTTGGTTGGATTGACTCTTTTTTTATCTTGGTATCTTCCCGCACAACATGGGTTTTGGCTTTCAATAGATACACATATCTTTTATTTTTTTAATCGGCAACTATTGCCAGACTCTTCTTTTGCTATGTTTGTGGCTTATGTCAATAATCGAGCATTCGATGTGATTATTCTGCTGGCGATGGGAGGATTGTATTACCATACCTTTCGTCAGAAAGATTATCAGGGCAAACGCCATCTCATTATTGTGGGAATAGTTATGGTGCTAAGTGCAATCGTAATTAATCAGATTGGACAAAATATTCCTATCGAAAGACCTAGCCCAACACTTCATTTTCACGATGTACACCGCGTAGGTGTAGTGACAGGAATACCGACTAAAGATGCATCAGGTGATAGCTTTCCTGGCGATCATGGTTTGATGCTACTGATCTTTTGTAGCTTTATATTACGTTATCTTTCATTTCGCTCTTTTTTATGCGCTCTTTTAATTACGGTAATTTTTTCATTACCTCGTGTTATGGCTGGCGCACATTGGGCTTCTGATATCTTAGTTGGCTCTATCTCGCTTACTTTAGTCACAACAAGCTGGTTATTAATAACCCCTGCCTCTGATATCATCATTCATTGGCTAGATGAGCATCTCCCTTTTAAAGGCAAAAAAGCATTTAGCTAATTAAGTATAAAAAATAAGTAAAAGTAAAAATAAGCGCCCTACTGAGCGCTTATTTTTTATCTGTAAAAGGATAGTTTTATAACAAAAAGATAATCATTTTTAGTATGCGTTCTTTATTATCTAATGTTTTGTAAATTAAGCCTCTTTCCTCTCGCCATTTGACTTTTCTTTATGTAAACTTTTTACGTTTCCACATTATTTATTGTTTAATGTGGATATTTACGTGCTTTAGAGCACGTTTTTCGCGAAATAGGGTTGCCAGAGTTAAATTACACTATATTCTCTGGTTATTTGGTGAATATTCATGTGCTCATCTCGCACATAAGGATGTAAGGGAAATCTGTCACAATGAGAAATAAACCGTTTATGAGAATGCTTAAGCTCATACCGGCGTTTATTGTCGTAGCTACGTTATCAGCCTGTAGTTCACAAAACGCGTCTTCACGCTTAGCTAATTCAACAACTGCCCCACTTAATAAATCTTCAAGCACATCTATTTCCCAAGCATCTCAAGATGAATTTGAATCATTGGTGAAGAATCTCGATATAAAATCTAAGATACTTGACCAATATGCAGACTGGAAAGGTGTTGCATACCGCTTAGGTGGCAATACAAAAAGTGGTATTGATTGTTCCGCTTTTGTCCAAAGAACTTTTCGTGATCAATTTGGTGTCGAATTACCTCGTTCAACCTCCGATCAGCAATTTGCTGGTACCAAAGTTAATCGTTCAACCTTAAAAGCGGGTGACTTAGTACTGTTTAAGACTGGTCGCACTATGCGCCATATTGGTATTTATATCGGTAATGATAAGTTTGTTCACGCGTCAACCAGCAGTGGTGTTATCGTTTCTGAAATGTCCAATGTCTATTGGAAAAATCGTTTCTATACAGCACGTCGGATCATTGATAATAATACAACAACAAGTCTTGCTGATAACTATTCTCAAGCGTCATTAAGATAAAATTTTCCCTTATATCTTATCGCAATAAAAAAGCCCCAATACTTATTGAGTATGGGGCTTTTTTATGTTGTTTTTTCTTGCATAACAGAGCCATATAGCCATCGTTAGTGAGTATTTTTATCTAAGTACATAGCAATAGATTGTGCATATGTCATAGAGAAATACCCATTAAGAACAAAAAAGAACTAGAGATAAGAGTAGTCTGTTGGAAATGGCTCAGCAATTGCAACCCCTGCATTTTTTAAGCAACAAAGTGCTGCGCACTCATCATCACTATGTAAAAATAAACAAGGTACGCCATCCCACTCAATAATCACATTTTCAATATTGAGATTATTCAGATACTTTTGTAAGTTCTGTATTGCCTCATCTAAAGTCATACCATCATGACTTAGCAGTTTTAAGCCAATCAAGGTATTTTGTCTACTAGCATCATTCTCAGGTAGAATTTCTACCCTTGTTCCTGTAAAGCCTGCTAGCCACCGATAACTCAGCGGCAGCTTATGAACCACCGAAAGTTGTACATTTTCCACAAATCAATCCTGTTTCATCAACACGTTAATTTAATACATCATCAATACGAGTTTGAACTGACTTGCTCACACACATATTAAAATATTGTTAAAAATAAAGCATGAACGTTACAATAATCTTACAAAAAGAGAGGTTTTTTAAGCTGTTTATTTCGCTTAACCTTTATCAACCTTCCTATCAGCCCTGATTACCCTTTTCAATTATTCTTTCATTTATTTAACATTTTATCAACTATATAAAATAATTGCATAAAATTTTACGCATTTAAGTAAAACAATCTATCAATTTTTATCATGATATTTCATATTACTAAAACAATAATAGATGATTATTAAAATAAACCCTAGTTAATTTAACAAAAACACAACATTAAGTGTTGATGCAAATCAAATAAGTTACATTGAAGGGAGAGAATTTAGAGAAATGTTTAGTGAAAAACATGGTGATAATGACATTTTAAAGATGAATAGAAAGGAAAACGCTATAAATACAGTGTATTTATAGCGTGATATTCTTATTTATAACGACGAGCAAGTAACAAGAAACTCATGGCACAGATAACACAAAATGCCATCGAACTCACCATCGGCCACTCAGTTTTAGCGGGTAACATTGCAATAGCGGTTCCAACTAAAGCCCCCACACCAAAACGGATAGTACCGGCTAAAGAAGATACCGTACCCGCCATATGTGGATAGTCTTCAAGAATAACGGCCATCGCATTTGAGGTTATCATGGCTATCCCACCAACATACATAGCCACTCCCACAACAAGGAAGTAAAAATGTAAATTAAGGGCGACCACCAATATTAAGAATATGCCCATTAAAAACTGCACAGTTAACCCAAAACGTAACATATTCAGTGCACCAAATCGGCGCACATAGCGCCCATTGATACTGGTCATGACAATCAAGAAAATAATATTAAAACCAAAGTACAAGCCAAATTGGTCGAATGGAATACCATGTAGTTCGATATAAACAAAAGGCCCCGCACTTAAAAATGAAAACATCCCTGCAAAAGAAAATCCCGATGCCAGGATATAGCAAAGTACTCGACGTGCTCTAAATAAGCTAATAAATTGACTAAATGTCACTCGCAGACTAAAACGTTGGCGGTGCTGTTTGGGCAAAGTTTCCGGTATATAGAGCGCAATTAATGCAGCAGCAATGATCGCCGCAATAGCGATACTCCAAAAAATAGCATGCCATGAGAACCAGTTCATCACCCAAGCACCAAGTAATGGCGCTAATAATGGGGCAATCGTCATGACTAATGCAACAAATGACATGCTTCTTGAGAACTCATCTCTTGAAAACATATCCCGCATTAAAGCATTAATGACAACACTTGCAGCGGCGGCAGCAAATCCATGTAGAAAACGCATACCAATTAGCATATCGATCGAGTCAGATAGTGCACAAGCGCTCGACGCTAACGCAAAAACAATCACACCACCTAGAATAACCGGTTTACGCCCTAGACTATCTGCCATCGGCCCATAGACCATTTGTCCAATAGCAAAACCAAAGATATAGCTACTTAATGTCATCTGAACTTGGCCACCAGGCACGCCAAAATCTCGTGCTATAGTAGGTAAACTTGGCAGATACATATCGATAGCCAGTGGCATAAGCATGGAAATAAGCCCCAATATTAAAATGAGGCTAAAGTACGACGGACGTTGCTCTTGCACGCAGTTAAACTCCAAAAAACGACAAAATATAATTATTATTTAGGTAGATGAATGCTATTGATTTCTTCTTCTGTTAGCGGTCGGTATTCTCCTGGCGCTAAAGCATCATCTAATGTGATATCACCGATACGCTCTCGATGTAACGCGACAACATGATTACCCACCGCAGCAAACATACGTTTAACTTGATGGTACTTCCCTTCACTGATGGTCAGTTTTACCTCAGTCGGTGTTATTACTTCCAATGTAGCAGGCTTAGTCAATTCTTTTTCGCCATTTAACTGGACACCTGTTTTAAATTTCTCAGCGACATCCGTAGCAATAGGCTGTTCCAACGTTACGACATACGTTTTTTCACAGTGATGTTTAGGTGCCGTTATACGATGAGACCATTGACCATTATCGGTTAATAACACTAACCCTGTAGTATCTATATCTAAACGCCCCGCAGCATGTAATTTATGTGCTAGTGGCTCATCAATAAAATAAAGAATGGTGGGGTTAACAGGATCATCCGTTGAACACACATAACCAATAGGTTTGTTCAACATAAAATAACGCGGGCCTAAAATTTGTGTCAACACATTGCCATCATAAGCAACTTCTTGTTCAGGTGTGATTTTAGTCGCCCCTGTTTTTACCACTTCACCATCTATAGTCACGAGCCCTGCTCTAAGTTCACGAGCTACTAAATTACGGCTAATCCCCAATTGCTGGGATAAAAATTTATCTAATCGCATGAATTTCTCTGAAAAATGGAAGAGTACCATCTGATATGAGGCATCTATTAAAAATGAATATTAACAATAAAACAACTAATTAATTCACCCTTAAATCATTTAGCCGTTTACTGTATTTAATTACAGTCTTTCTGTTCGCACTCACCGCTAAAAAGTGCTACGCTGATGCTCTGTTTTGCTTTTAATGTATGGTTATGGCTTTTACACTCAGACCTTATCAGCTTGACGCGGTTAACGCGACAATCACTTATTTTCGCCAACATAAAACACCAGCACTTATTGTATTACCTACCGGTGCTGGAAAAAGCTTAGTCATTGCCGAACTTGCCAAAAGAGCACGTGGACGGGTATTGGTTCTAGCACATGTAAAAGAATTAGTAGAGCAGAACCATAGCAAATATGAAGCCTATGGTCTATCTGCGGATATTTATGCCGCCGGATTACAGCAAAAAGAGAGTCGAGGCAAAGTTGTTTTCGGCAGTGTGCAATCGGTAGCACGTAACTTATCACAGTTTGAGCATGCTTTTTCTCTATTAATTATTGATGAATGTCACCGTATTAGTTTGTCTGAAGATAGCCAATACCAACGAGTGATCAAACAACTTCAAACCATTAACCCCCAATTACGCATCTTAGGATTAACTGCTACTCCTTATCGTTTACCGACTGGTTGGATTTACCAATATCACTATCACGGTATGGTAAAAGGAGATGATAATTGTTTTTTTCGTGACTGTATTTATGAATTACCTTTACGCTACATGATAAGTCACCATTTCTTAGTCCCACCAACACGTTTAGATATGCCTATTTTGCAATATGACTTTAGCCAAGTTAGAACGAGCCAAAATGGTATTTTTAATCAAGAAGATCTCAATCGCGAAGTAAAAAAACAACAGCGTATTACACCCCATATTGTGTCACAGATAATTGAATACGGTGAACAACGTCGTGGTGTGATGATATTTGCGGCAACAGTAGAACATGCGACAGAAATCTTCACATTATTACCCCAAGGGCAAGCCGCGTTAGTCAGTGCTGAAACCCCCTCTTCTGAGCGTGACGCATTAATTTCACAGTTTAAACAGCAACAGCTACGTTATATGGTTAATGTTGCTGTATTAACCACAGGCTTTGATGCGCCTCATGTTGATTTAATTGCTATTTTACGTCCAACGGAGTCCGTCAGTTTATATCAACAGATAGTAGGACGAGGATTAAGGTTATTTGCAGGAAAAACAGAATGTTTAATCTTAGATTATGCAGGTAACCCTCACGACCTTTATCTTCCTGAAGTGGGTAGTAAAAAACCCAATCCAAATAGCAAACCGGTACAAGTGTTTTGTCCTCTCTGTCAATTCGCTAACACTTTCTGGGGCATAGTTGATGCAGATGGCGATATTATTGAGCACTATGGGCGACGTTGCCAAGGTTGGGAGCTTGATGAGCAAGGACAAAAAAAACAGTGTGATTATCGCTTTCGTTTTAAATTATGCCCACACTGTAATGAAGAAAATGATATCGCCGCACGGCGTTGTGTGCACTGTAATGAAATCCTAGTTGATCCTGATGATATGCTCAAAGCCGCTTTAAAGCTAAAAGGCGCCCTTATCCTTCGCTGTGGAGGAATGCAATTACTCAGTGGTCAAGATGAAAAAGGTGAGTGGCTTAAAATCAACTATTATGATGAAGAAGGTACTTCTGTTTCAGAACGATTTCGTTTAAAAACGCCTGCCCAACGTAAAGTATTTGAACTCAAGTTTTTACGCGAACACCAGCGCGCTCCTGGCGTTCCTTTGGTATGGCATAACGCTCAAGATATTATTAATCAGTTTGATTTATTACGTTATCCTGACTTTATTGTGGCACAAAAAAATAAAAAAGACGGCTTTTGGCAAATTCGTAATAAGTTATTTGACTATCATGGACGCTTTCGTAAAGCAGATACCTTATATTAAAGTCGATTTATATTTGCTGTTAGAGTGCTTTTTCGTTAAAATGCGCCCCGCTTTATCTGTTTTTAGATAAACCAAATCTCGAGCTTGTTGCTGGGTCGCCTGTAACAAGTATGTATTTTCTTTTTCATAAGAGAAAAAAGATGTTAACTATTAATGCAACAGTACGTAAAGAGCAGGGTAAGGGTGCGAGCCGCCGCCTGCGTGTGGCTAACCGTTTTCCAGCTATCGTTTATGGCGGAAATGAAGAGCCAATCGCTATCGATTTAGATCACAACGAAGTTATCAACCAAGAACACAAATCTGAGTTCTACGCTGATTTCGTTAACCTCGTTATCGATGGTAAAGCAACTAAAGTTAAAGTTAAAGCAGTGCAACGTCACGAGTATAAGCCAAAAATTACTCATATTGACTTCCTGCGCGCTTAATAAGCCAACCTTCGAGCTTTATTTTTCGGGACGCCGAGCATGTAACGCCACTTAATGTGGCGTTATTTGTTTCTATCTATTGCCTATTTTTCTGAAACTCTACGCTGTAACTGGTCGCGTAAATTAGGTGGAGTTCCTTTTATCGTCAGTGTATCGGTAGCAGGATCCCAAAAAATTCTTTCCCCCAACAGTTTCGCATCAAAATTAACCGTTAACCCCCCACCACTTCCTGAATACTTCATTAATTGGCGTAATGTACTGCGATCTGCGGGAAAAGTTTCCGCTAATTCATACCCTTTTTCTTCTGTAAACTGTGCAAAGTTTTGATCACCTAATGGCGGTAACTCTTGTGCTAGTTCAGTTAATGCAATCTCTTCACCCGATTGCAATTGCTCATTACAATAGCTGTAGACTTGTTCACGACAAGTTTGGCGCTCTTGTTTATTCATGTCTGATGCTTCACAAAAGTCATCAACCGCTTGTAATAAGCCTTTATTTTGTACTTTAGTATTTAAACCTTCTTGCGCCCCTAAAAAGTCCATAAAGAAATCTGAAACTTTGCGTCCTACACGCCCTTTTAAGAAGGTTAAATAACGTAAAGAATCGGGTGAAGTTTCCCATTCAGTTAAATCAATACGAGCGATAATATCTGCATGAGGAATATCTAAATAGCGTGTTGAAGATACATCAAGACTGTCATTGACCCACATGCTATTACAGCTATTCAATACAGCAATTAATAAATATTCCACCGCGAGATAACGATAATGACAAAAAAGAACCGTTCCCCCTTCAGCAAAAGGGTATTTCGCTAACTCATCTTTAAGTCTAACCGTCGCTGCACGAGAAAAACCTAAAAATTCTTCTTCACCTTGACGTTGTAAACGTAATGCTTGAGCTAATTCGCTCTCTTCATTAAATAAACCATAGGCTTTACTTTTTGCACTATAAACACGATGTAACTCTTCGACCATCTCTTGAACAACCGGCTCAATGTCTAAGAGTGAATCACGTAGTACCACTTCTAATGTCTGCTCATCACGCTTAATAAGTTGGTGCAAAACTAACTGGTTAATATCTAGACTCATGGGCGCCCTCCTTTATCCCGATTCTTTTTGTGCGCGTATTCAAACATCCCCTACTTTTACTATCAAGGGGTATAACCGCAAAATAATTAATTTAATAGCAGAAAAATAACACGCCTTGCGGTAACATATAGCGTTTTATCCATTTAGTAGGAATTCAGATTTTATGCCACAAAAATCCCGTTATAGTGATGAACAAGTTGAGCAATTACTTGCAGAACTTGTCAGCGTTCTTGAAAAACATCATACTCCTACAGATCTTTCTTTGATGGTGTTGGGGAACATGGTGACAAACTTAATCAACACAAGTATTGCCCCTGCTCAACGAATGCTGATTGCAGACTCTTTTGTTCACGCTTTACGTGCTTCAATTGATGAAGGCAATATTCACTAATAAACACAGAAATATTTATAGACATGGTAACGAGAAATCAGTCCTATCGTGAAAAAGTATCCCAAATGATCAGTTGGGGTCACTGGTTTGCGCTGTTTAATATTATTCTAAGTCTTTTGCTTGGAAGCCGTTACCTGTTTATTGCTGATTGGCCAAGTACCTTTGCAGGTCGTCTTTACGCTATTGTCAGTTGGATGGGCCATTTTAGTTTTATCGTGTTTGCTATTTATATCCTTATTCTTTTCCCGTTGACCTTTGTGGTAGTTTCGCAACGATTACTTAGGGTGATATCCTGCGCCTTAGCTAGCGCAGGATTGACATTACTTATTTTTGATATAGCTGTTTACCAGCAATTTCAACTTCATTTGACCCAGTTGGTTTGGGATTTGGTTATCAATCCAGATGAAGGTGAAATGGCGCGAGAATGGCAACTTATTTTTATTGGCATCCCCATTATCTTTCTTATCGAAATGCTATTTGCTACATGGAGTTGGCAAAAGCTGCGCAGCTTAAACCGCCAGCGATGGGGAAAACCATTAGCCTGTGTATTTATTAGTTGCTTTATTTTATCCCACTCTATGTCTATTTGGGCAGATGCTAATTTTTATCGCCCTATTACTATGCAACGTGCAAACTTACCGCTGTCTTATCCAATGACTGCACGTAAATTCCTTGAACGGCATGGTTTTATTAATCAATCTGAGTATGAACAGCGCTTAATGAGCGAGGGTAATCCTGCGGCACAGAGTATCACCTACCCGCTTGCACCTCTTGATTATTCTAAAGATGAAAGCTCATATAACTTACTTATGATTGTGGTTGATGGATTAGGTAATGAAGACGTTGCCAAACTACCGAGCTTGCAACAATTTGCTGATAATAACCTCTCTTTCTCTCAACACTATTCAGCAGGCATAAATAACGAAACGGCGCTGTTTGGATTATTTTATGGCATTTCACCGTCTTATTTAGATAGTGTGTTAAGTAGCCGCAAAAACTCAGCACTCTTTGACGCTTTAAATTATCGTCACTATCAATTAGCACTATTTTCAACTAACGGATTTAAATCGCCATTATTTACACAAGCGGTGCTGGCTGATTACTCACTACCTACTTCACGTAGTGAGGATAACGACACAACGATTAATAGTTGGCGTTCATGGTTGTTAAAAAATAAACAAAGCACACCTTGGTTCTCTTTCTTACAAATCAAC
Organism: Proteus sp. G2609; assembly: GCF_963896135.1. NCBI lineage: Bacteria > Pseudomonadati > Pseudomonadota > Gammaproteobacteria > Enterobacterales > Morganellaceae > Proteus > Proteus sp. G2609. Next base: position 123,705 of record NZ_CAWQNB010000041.1, read on the forward strand.
GGTGATAAGCATACATCAGCTTCTCAAGCACAGTTAAATAGTCAATTAGAGACCATTTTTACTACTTTAAAAGAAAGCAACATACTTGATAATACCGTTGTAGTGGTAACGTCAAATTATCATCAGAACAATGATAAACAAGATAGCCAATGGCTTGTTAATAAAGACACTTTTAACTTAAGTCAATCGCAGGTTCCACTGGTAATACATTGGCCTAATGTTACACCACAAAAACTAGATAAACTAACCAGCCACCAAGATATAATGACAACGCTAATGCAACATGTATTAGGTGTTATTAGCCCTGCAGATAACTATTCTCAAGGCGAAGATCTATTTGCTAATACGCGTAATCACCCTTGGATTTTTACTGGTGATAATGAAACTCTAGTGGTCTTTTTACAAGATAATACGTTAATGATAGATAAACATGGCAGATATGCTTTGTTTGATAAATCAGGCAAAGAGATCCAATCCGCCAAACCTGATTTACGCCTATTATTGCAAGTACTGGCTGAGCAAAAACGATTTATTGAGCGTTAGTATTAAAAAAAGACTATAAGTAAAAAGTTAATAACAACTGACGTCACTATAATGAATAAAAATACAGCAGTTAAGTATCTAAGGGGTTGCTTTAGCAGTAAAAAACAGTAATATACTAAGCACAATCGGCATGTAGCGCAGCCTGGTAGCGCACTGTCATGGGGTGTCAGGGGTCGTAGGTTCAAATCCTATCATGCCGACCATTTTTATTTAAAAAAACCAACCACTTACGGTTGGTTTTTTTATGTCTGGGATTTGCTTGGTGTAATACTGGTGTAAAACTGGTGTAAAACCCACATCAGATTTACCTTGTTTAAGTTCCAATTTTCGCCCTATTCTTATGCTATAATTACTCTCTAATTCATTAATAGAGCTTATAGAATGAGAAGCCTTGCGAACTTAGCTCAAGAAGAAAGAAACAAAATAAATGTCGATTTAGTTGCAAGTGACGTTACATATTAAAGAACGAGTCAATATGCTAATTGTTGTGTCCGAAGTTGACGACAGTGTATGATTACCTTGCAAACATACATTAAAAAATACAAATGGAATTATATGGAACTTTCTACATTACTTCTTTTTATCCCAGCCTGTTTTGCTTTAAACCTTGCACCAGGGCCAAACAACCTGCTTTCAATCAATAATGCTGCCTACTATGGGTTTGCTCGTTCATGTGCAGGAGGTCTCGGTAGATTACTCGCATTCGTGGTTATGATTGTTCTAGCTTCATTTGGGCTAGCTGTTGTATTGCAAACATCTGAGTTCATTTTCAGTGTAATCAAATTTGCTGGGGTTGCTTATCTTTTGTGGCTCGCATATCAATTATGGAAAGCCCCAACTGATGAATTCAAATTTGATTCAAATAAGAAGAATAACTCTATTGCCAAATTAGCAAGGCAAGAGTTTTTTGTTGCAGCAGGAAATCCAAAGGCAATACTTATCTTTACGGCCTTTCTTCCGCAATTCGTTAGCCCACAATTACCGGCTAGTTCCCAGTTTCTAATACTTGGTTCTTTATTCTTGTTACTCGAGTTTATTGCAATAATGCTCTACGCTTGGTTAGGCTTACACATGAAAAAGTTGCTAAAAAAACCACATGCTAAAAAAGTGTTCAATCGTATGTGCTCAAGTTTATTAGCTAGTGCAGGGATTGGGCTTTTAGTTTCACAGAAAAGCCATTAAATAACACCACACGCTGAGTAAACAGTCGCCTTTTATAAAGGTAAAGGCGACTTTTCTTTCTTTTATTTAAATGACTGATAAAAACCAATTGACGAATATTCTGATATTGTATTTATAGCTTATGCTCATTCAGCATATATTTAAAAATATCAAGCATGACTGGCAATTTAATATAGCCTTCTTTATCAAGAAAATGACCCGCATCTTCTTCAATAACAATTTGAGTTTGTAATTGACTAGCTAATTTTTTGGATGAATCAGGACTCACAATCCAATCATTGGATGATATTAATGATACCCTTTTATCCGATATTTTAATTAACTTACTATAATTCAGGTTATTATAAATATGAGAGTTCAACTCAGGTAAAGTTTTTTGTTCACTATTAAAACCAGCGACTAAAATATACCCGCCTATTGTTATATCTTCACAAGCCTGTTCAGAAAGAAAACGTAATAAAGTTATACATCCCAGACTATGCCCAATAAGAATAGTATCTTTATCAAGTATTATGTTTTCATCGGCAAGTTTTTGTTGCCACTCATTAGGGTTAGGATGATTAGGCTCAGGCATCATAGGTATACTGACATCATATCCTAATGATCCAAGCTCTTCTTTCAACCATGGAAACCAATTATCCTTGGGAGATGCAGTATAGCCATGAACAATAACAACTCTTTTGCCTTTCACTCATCCTCCTATATAGATACACATTATCAAAATAATAAGTTTAATACCTGTATACCCTAGGTATTGATAAAATTTAGTATGGTAAGTAATAAGTCACCCACGATTTAGAAATAATAAGATAATCACGGACACAACACAAGCAAGTACTGTTTTTATAAACAGTTATTTTGTATTCTTATTAAACATAGCTTCTGCACTACTCTCTTCACTGAGGACAAGGTTTTACGATACACCTGATAAAACACCGCATGAAATAGTTTGGTCTGCAAGATAAGCGTCGGCCAAGGTCCGGGGTTCCCCCTGTTCACTATCTTTTACTTTGATATATTGTAAATAGATGGCTCAACTAAAATAAAACTATCATCCGGCTCACACTTTACAGACTTACGCATTTACAAATCTAAAAAATCGATGAAAATGTCCTAGTGTAAACAACTTTTAATTCCTATCTGAGGCTTTGATGCTGGAAAATGTAATCATCTAATAACCACTATTTCGACCTTTTAGGACGAATAGCTGGTTTCAATGCGCTGTATTCTCATGCAAGCACCACAATATGTTTGCTTATATTGCATATGATGATTAAACAGGTTTTCTAGTATGGATCCATCACATCAAAAATACTATTCTTTACTTATTTCTACCCAATTTACGTTTATTGGCGCTATAGCTAGTTGTATCACTCTTATTAAAGATTATTGCCAAAATCTAGATGTCCTAACATATAAGCTTACCTTTCTAAAAAAATTAAAAAGCAAATTAAATCAGTTAGATAGTAATATTATATCAATAATATTACTAGGTTTAATAATGTTCACACTCTCTTTTATAACAATTAAAGGAAATTAAAATGGATATTCCTCGTATTTTCACTATTAGCGAAAGTGAGCATCGTATTCATAACCCTTTCACACCAGAGAAATATGCCACCTTAGGTCGAGTATTACGAATGAAAGAAAACTGGCAAATTCTTGATCTCGGAAGTGGCTCTGGTGAAATGCTATGTACTTGGGCTCACGATTACAATATTACAGGTATTGGCATCGATATAAGCCCGCTGTTTACTCTACAAGCAAAATCTAGAGCAGAAGAGTTAGGCGTCAGCCATCGAGTGCATTTTATCCATCATGATGCCTCAGATTATATTAGTGATAAAAAATGTGATATAGCAGCATGCATAGGAGCAACTTGGATTGCTGGTGGTGTAATTGAAACTATCGAGCTACTCGCAAAAAGTATTAAAACAGGTGGGCTTATTCTTATCGGAGAACCATATTGGCGGCAAATTCCAACAACACAAGAGATAGCACAAGCTTGTGGTGCTTCATCCATATCAGATTTTTTAACTTTATCTGAGCTTGTTGTCTCTTTCGACAATCAAGGATACGATCTAGTCGAAATGGTATTGGCAGATCAAGAGGGTTGGGATAGATATGAAGCTGCTAAATGGATGACTATGCGCCGTTGGCTTGACAAAAATAGTGCCGATGATTTTGCTCAAGAAATTCGAACAGAATTGACTATAGCCCCTAAACGTCATGTTAGTTTTACACGAGAATACTTAGGCTGGGGGGTATTTGTATTAATTGCTCGATAAAATAACACTAAAGGTATAGTCTAAACGGGCTATACCTTTTAAATTATTATATTTATATAAATTTAATATCCACAGATAAATATATAAAGTCATCTAAGATGGATAACCTTATATAAGACTACCCATCTTATAAACACTTCGAAAATATATATTATTTAATATAGTGATTTTTATTATTAAAAATTCATTAGCTTTTTAAAATAATAACCTTTTTTAGTTTTAGGAAATTTTCTGCCGTAGTATATTTTTCTTTCGTGTTCACGGCCTGCGTATTGATCATTCCCATAAAATTGTCCATATAAAGCAGTTTTAGGACATATATCGTTAGAAAAAAACTTATCACTATTATCCATTATTATTTTCCTCAATTATTTTAGAGTAAATGGGTTCCTCTTAGATTTGTTAAAAATAAATTTTTATTTCTTTGCTATTTTTTAATAGCTGCTAACTACCATACTACTTATATAAAAAATTTCAAATGAAGTATGGTTAAAATATAAATTATACAAAATATAATACTTCTATATTTACGGAGTAATTTTTAATATTAATTATTGAGATTTATAGCACTAAATAGAATATTTGCAGAAGGTAGTTCTGATAAAAAATTTATCTCAAGTACTTTATCCTTATTTTTTAGTCTGTTGACGGGAAAAAAACAAGAAAAATTGCAATAAAAACGCTCCATACAGATCACATTTAATAAGTTAGGGTATTAATAGCCATCAAATGATATTAATTATCATTTGCATTTAGTCAATATCCCTACTATTGTTATCTCTTCTACTACTAAGGAGAAATATCATGGTTAAACCAACAATGTCATTACGCTCTCAACATGTTAAGAATTTAGCAAAAAAGATAAAAAAAATGCGTGCCATAGAAAAGGCGATTAATTGTAATAAAGAAGCAGATCTACTTGTTATTATTAATAAAAATCCAACACTTGTTTTTATAAAATAGCTAAGCACTTGGTTTTTTATATCAAAAAATAGTAGTCACAATTTCAGTGGGGTTGACAACTCAAATGATAATGATTATCTTTTAACTCGTGAATAGTTGAGTGCGTTACTCGGTCTTTCACAACGACATTGCTCACATTGCTTCTAGTATTTATTGACCAACTCTCCTAGCGTTGGTCTTTTTTTTATTTTTGCATTTCAATAAACATAAAACCTTCCCTGTTAGTAGGAAGGTTTTATAGTTTTGAAGCAGATATAACATGACATTAAAATGAGGCTATGTTTTACCTTAATCAAAAACATTATTAATAACAGAGGCAATAATTGATGTGGTTATTGCGATTAACACCAAATCATTACCCACTATCTGCCATTCATATCCATCGTAATGCGGTAACTGACTTAGCATAATGCTGGGTACGGCTTTTTTCGCAATACCTGGAGGTAATGGCTTACCTCTTGTTAAATTCTTTGCTATTCCCGGAGGAAGGCCTTTATATCCAGTTAGATTGTTCTTTATTGCTAATGCTCTTGCATCATCATAAGTGATTGAGACAGAGAGCCCTCCTCGACTATCAATACGCAGTTGTGAAGAAAATCCATCTTGTTGGTTTACGTTCTGATGTCCTTTATTAAAACCGTTGTTACCTCTTTGATTTTGATGACTATGAGGATTACCGTTACCGTTTCCATTACCTTTACCCTTTCCGGGATCGGCGAAGGAATTCAAAGAAACCATAAAGGTCAAAGTAGCTATTAAGCCATGCTTTAATAAAGTGGGTGTTTTCATGTGAGTTATTCCTTAAAAGGACGCCTTACAACGTTATAATTCCACACATAAAAATACAACTGCCAATATTCTGATTAACTTTAGAAAGGCGAAATAAATGAGGCTATAAAAAATTAGCTTTAAATACAGCCTCTTATTATTTAATGCTATTTTTTATACGCTTCAAAAGTCATAATTTCTGTCGTATTACTGGGGGTTTGCAGATACTGGTAATCGGCTGATATTGTGATCTGTTTAAAACCAATCAAGCGTAGTATTTGTTCAAATTCAGACACACCAAACCATTTTAAGCTGAAAACTTCCCATTCACTTTCAATGATCTTGCCATCTCGCCATTTATCATAACGATGGTGTGAAGTAGTTAACTGATTTATATAATCAATTTCAGCATTAATTATCTGTAAGGTAATTAGATCGCCTTCTGGTGTATTAAATTGGCGACTAGTACATTCACCTTTAACAAAATGATGGGCAAGACTAATATCAACCAATAAGCGCCCACCAAACTCAAGCGCTTGATAACACTGTTTTAAGGCTTGGATCGCCTGCTGTTGGGTATTTAATAAGAGGAATGTCCCTGTAGGAATAATAATAGCCTCGACAGGGGTATTGACTTCAAAAGTGACTAAATTATTTTGAGTTACGTAGTTGGTTGTAAACCCATGCTCGATTAGATTTTTCTTACAAAATTCAAGCATCTCTTCGGAAATATCAAATCCCTCAATATTAAAACCTGATTGCAATAAAGGAATAAGGATGCGTCCTGTTCCTACTGCCGGCTCTAAAATTTTACCTTTAACATCTTTCAATCGCTGTTGATAGTATTCAACATCGCCAAAACTGCATCCTATCGGTTTATCCAATTGGTAAACTTGAGCCGATAAAGAGTGATAACTCTGCATAATATCCCTTAGTCTGTACTAATTTTTATGTATCTTATTAAAAACAAAAAATTATACAAGGCACCAAGGCATCTAAAGTAGGCCTTTACATTACCCTCACACTACTTATCCCCTCATAAAATTTAAGGTTGACAATCCAGTTGAGAATGATTATCTTTTAACTTGTGAATAGTTGAGTGTTTTACTAAACTATTTGCAACGACATTGCTCACATTGCTTCCAGTATTTACTGTGACCAACACTTAATGTGTTGGTCTTTTTTTATTAATAAAAACTGGCTTCACCTTTGGGTCTGGTCTTAAAGCGTCTATGAGCCCATAAGTATTGCTCTGGCGCTCGCATAATCTCAATTTCAATCAGATGATTCATTCTATCTGTATCATTTTGAATATTTTCTGTTGGATAATTATGAAGCTCTTTACCTATAATTAAGCTATATTTTTTATCATCATGACCATGGTTACGTACCAATGTTACCGTTAAAGAAGGAGCTCCTGATAACTTTGCTAATATAACAGCACCTTTTGAAGTAGACGTTTCCTTAACCGAAAAAAATGGTGAAAAGGTGGTTCCTTTTAAACCAAAATCTTGATCTGGTGCAAACCAAATGGCCTTCCCTTTTTTTAATTCAGTGACCATAAACTTTAAATTACGTCTATCAATCATACCTTTATTAGAACGGCATCTTGCCCTAGTTTGAATAAACTCCATCGCTTTATTATTATGAGGCCGATACATTGCGTTTACAGGGAAGCACAACCCCATAATACGCCCTCCAAGCTCCAGCGACATGGAGTGAATACCAATCAACAAAATACCGGTATGCTTTCGATTAGCCTCAGTAAAATTTGTTATTCCATCGACTTGATAGATATTTTTCAGTCTGTTATCGCTCCAAAACCATGCCATGCCAGTTTCGAATAGAGCAATACCTAATGCTGATAAATTTTCCATAACTAGCTTATCGATATCTTTTTTGCTCTTATTCGGAAAACATAACTCTAAATTTTTCTTTATTATCGAAACTCTTCTTTTGATAAAAAAACGCGATAGTAATCCTAAATGTTTTCCTAAGAATAAAAGCCACGTGTAAGGTAATTGTACTAATAAAAAAAGAATAAATACGCCTAGCCAAGTAAGAAAATATTTAGGGTGTAACAGATGTAGTGAAAAAGAATTTTTAGCGTACACAAGATTTGTCCTTTCGTCACTTAAAAGACTTCTTTTAAGCTTAAGTTAATTTAGACAACAGTTATTTAAGATAGTTTATTTAAGATAAGTTACTTAGTGAATACCACTTAATAAAATTTACCATTTATCTTATATAAGTTTATTTTAAACGGCTTTTTCCTATTCTTTTCTTAAAAAAAAACTACCAGTCATAGCTTTATTTTCTGATTGCTTTTATTCTAATCTTTTTGGAAAAATATGTAATAGCAAAGTAAGTAAAATTATTTTTATTTTCTTTTTTTATGTATGGTGAATATTTACCAAACTTTAATAATATCAGTTAGAATAAAATTTATTTTTATTAGCAAATAATAGATATAAAAAAACCTCACATCAGTGAGGTTTTTAAGTTATTTCGTCTAGTAAGATACACTTATATAAGTGTCTTTAAGTCTTAGACGCAATAATCCATAATTATTACAGACCGATAACATTAGCAGCTGCTGGACCTTTTGCACCATTTTCAATAGAAAATGATACTTCTTGGCCTTCTTTCAGTGATTTAAAGCTATCGCTTTGAATTGCTGAAAAGTGAACAAATACATCTTTGCTACCATCTTTAGGTGTGATAAAGCCAAAGCCTTTATCGTCGTTAAACCATTTAACTGTACCAGTCATTGTATTAGACATAGAATTTCCTTTAATAAATTTAGTTATGCCATAAGGCTAATTGCGGTTTGATTTCGGATTTTTACTTATGGGTACTATTTGAAGGAATTCGCAACGAAGAGGTATCAAGGATAGCGCTAAACGGTGAACTACTAAAAACTGGACTAACATAAATAGGTCTGTACTTCCAAACCAATGACGCTATTAAGTCATAGAATTTATTTTATAGCAAACTATTTTCACTTTTATTTTTTATAGAAGTGTAAATTTATTTTTTATTTGATTTATTTACCATGAAATTGTTAACTTTTACAAATAGATAGCTATTTATTGGGAATAAGCCTACTAAAAGTAGATACTGATAATTCTACAAAACAATCAATATCTACTGATATATTTATACCATCTACTGTTTTTATTGCTTATTTGCTCAGATTAACTAATAAGATTAGTTAAAATCTGTGATGTTTTAGTCCACAACAAAGAGCCACCTTCATTATCATAGACATAACGTTGTGCATGGGGAAAACGTTGAGACAATAACTTGCCAAAATCAGGTGAGTGAACAGTACTCGTATCCTTTAGTCCATACCATAATGTTGTAGGTGTGCTAATCATTTCAGGAGTAAATCCCCAAGGTTGCATCGTGATTAATAAATCTTGAGCATAGCCCTTATTTCCATATTTAAATGCTTCTTTCATACAAGCTTGATAAACAGGAAAAAATTTATTTTCTTGATAAAGAGCCAAATCAACATCAGCACTATAATTCAGAATAAAATCCATTAACCAGTCAGCGGTGATATTTTCAGTGATCCAGATCTTTAATCCATCAGGATCGAATAATGCCTGTTGTTGCATATTAACCACATCACTGGACAACAGTTTTTTTATTTCAGGATAATCTAGTTGATCTTGACCAGCAACAATTGCCAGCTTATCCACTTTACCATAGTAACAAATGGCCATTGCAAAAACAGCACCTTGAGAGGATCCTATCACACTGATATTCTTAATATTAAGATATGCTAATAAGAATAATACATCGCTAGAAAACGATTTTAATGTCTTTTTAGGATCAAAAGTTGATTCACCTAAACCAGGACGAGTCGGTGTAATAAGTCGAATATTTAACTTAGTTAACAGATCAGCATCCATACTTAATAGCCCACTCATCCCTGCACCTGTGCAGAATAATACCGGTTGACCATCTGATGGGCCAGATTCATACCAAGTTAACGTTCGATTATCTGGTAATAACAATGCATGTTTTTCGGCACTTGTAACTTTCATTAGACTGTATCCAAAATTAATTTATAGATAGAATACCCGTCATTAAAAAAATGATAGATATAATAAGTATTTTTCAGTTTCTTATTAAAACTGATATTAAAATTAATATTGAAACTAGCTAAGGATAAGATTTCATTTTAACTCTCAGTATGCATTGATTTATACAGTTATATTTTATCTGAGATAAAATAATCGATATTTAGATATCCTAACAAACTGCCGATAAAAAATATATAATGACTTAAAAATAAAGGCGAGTCTAGCTCGCCTTTATCTCAATAAATAATCATTAAATTATTTTACTATTTTACAAGTACGCCCTGTATCTTCAGCAATACGATCATTGACTATTTCATCTTCTGACATCGTCGCTAAATTGAACTCTTCACTACCTTTACCCCACAGTTGGAAACTTTCTCCAACATAACGCGCACCACTTGCAGCGACTGCGGATTTTAACACGATTAATTCATCATTATAATCCATTACGGCCAAATCATCATTAGGGAAAGAAACTCTGATTTTTTGCCCTTCACAGTCGTAAGTTTCTGTTTTAGCAGCTAATGCAGGTGTTGCAATAATTGAAGTTAATAAAGCAATTGCAGAGATAGAAAGTAATTTACGCATTTACATCTCCTAAAATAATTAAAGTAACTATGGTTAGTCCAATTAGGTTAGATAGCTTTTATAAAATAAAAAATAAGATATCTCCGTATTTAATTATAGAGGTAATATAAAGAAATAAGCGATTTTCTAAGCAATTATTTCCCACTGTATAATAGTCTAGATTAGTTTTACTAGCTTAATTTTTAAGGATAAACCAACTCAAATACATAACTTTACATTATTGTTATTAACTTTTACCTTAATTAGAGTAACAGAATCTGCCTAATATGATATTATTGTCAAATAATAATTTGATTAATTTTCAATAGATTAATCTAATAATATCGATAAAGTGAAATAGTGGGAAGATCAATGCTTCAAGAAAATGTAGTTAAAGATATCATTGTTTGGATCGAGCAAAACTTAGATTCACGTTTATCATTAGATATTATTGCTGAAAAATCAGGCTATACCAAGTGGCACTTCCAGCGCTTATTTAAAGCATATACAGGAATATCTTTAGGCAAATATGTCCTAGCACGCCGTTTATCTTGTGGCGCTTATGCGTTGAGGATCACTCGTAGTAGCCTTTTAGATATTTCTTTAAAATACCATTTTGATTCGCAACAAACGTTTTGTCGTGCGTTTAAAAAACAATTTAATATCACCCCTTCTGAATATAGGAAAAAGCAAGGTTGGGATATTAGTGAGCTTATCTTTCCAGCATTAGAAACTGTTGAACTTAAAGCAAAATATGAAGTAATGACCTTACCTTCTAAAGAGTTGATAGGTATGGCTCATCAATACAATAAAAATATTTCAGCATGGAATTATGATAAGAAAAAATTTAGAAAAGAATTTTGGAAGAAGTTTTTAAAAGAAATACATACCATCCCTACAGAAATGTATGCCACACATCGTGCTTCTGCAGGCTCGCTAGATGATACGACTTATATTTATACAACAGCAGTAAGTAAAGAACAATTAACAAGCTCTGCTAATATTTCCACTATGTCTAAAGTAGAATTACCCAATGGGAAATATTTAGTTATTACTTTTGAGATGGATAATATTTTAGATTCCCTCACCGGGTATGATGATATTATTTATACTGTATATACCAAAGTATTGCCAAAGATGAATTTGCTACGTCGATCTGGTCCAGATATTGAGCGCTATACCTTAAAACAATCGATTAGCTATGATAAGTTAATCGGCCATAGTGAGCAGCATCTACAAGAAATTAGTTACTATATTCCTGTTCTTTAGTCGCTAATAGAAATAAAAAGATCTCAATCTGATTACGCATCTTGAGATCTTTTTAATATTTATAATACGTTAAAATAATTAATCTTTTTTAGATTGATTAGCAAAAAAGATCTCATCTTGTATATTTTTAGTTTTAAGAGTAAAGAGTTGATTAGTTAAGTTTTCAGTTAGTTGCTCTGCATCAGCCATTACACGTAAATTAAATTCATTCAGCATGTTATCCGCTGCTGCTTTATTCTTTTTACTCAGTGACAAATAGTTAGCCTCCATTTCTTTTTGTTCTAATGCTGTTTTAGCTTCCCATTCTTGGTATGCTTTTTTAACAATAGGAGCAAATTGAGGATAATCTGTCATTACTAATGTTTGTAACTTACGATATTTCCAATAGATAGAGTCATTATCTGCTTTATCTGTTCCAATAGCATAGTGTTGCGGATATGCTTTTAATCCACTGTAATAAGGAACAAAAGCGGTTAGATCAGCCATTCCCAAACCAACATAAGTCACTTCACCAATCTCTTGCGGTAATTCAGGCCTTACTTGCATCACATGAGATTCATAAGTACGAAACACACTTATTGGTCGCCATGGTTCATTGCCATTCAATCCATTGGTATAAGGATCATGTTCTGTACCGTCAAAATGGTTGCGTAACATCGCTTTGGCGTCTTCTACTGATACTTTTTTCTCCGGTGTCAGCATAGGCGCAAATTGACGACCATCTGCCACATTCTGTTTCAGAGAAGGGTTAAATTGTTGCTGGATAACCCAAACCCTCGGGTAATTATAAGTGAGATCACGTTCATCATCACGCGTATAGGCTTTAGAAAAATTAAATTCGCCATCAGTGGCAGGATCATAAAGTCCTTTTTCTATTGCAAACTCAACTAAGTTTTTAGAACCTAAATTATCATTACTATCTATATGGTAGGCCTGTAAACGCCCTTGATTACCCGTCGCAAAATATTTATCTTTTGGTAGTTTTTGCGCCATCCATTGATGACCTGTACCTGTTTCTAGGTACCACACCTCATTTTTATCAACGACGGCAACCCCAAACCCTTCTCCCGCACCTTGTGTTTCGATGATGTTCCCCAGTAATTCAATTGCTTCACGGGCAGTTTTTGCCCTTGAGAGTAAAATATCTGGAATATCATCTTCAGTGATCCCCGTATCTTCAACATAAGGATCGAACGCCAATGCTTTAGGTGAGGCAAAAATAGATTCTGTACCACTCACCCCAACGCCTAGCTCATTAAAACCCGTTGCACCATGCAATTGAGTTTTCCAATTAGGTACAGTGGTATAACGTAATGAGTGTTTAGGTAGTGGATAAGTAAAGTTATTAGCGCCATGATGGGCTTGAGTGCTATAAATACCAGTCTGATTATTTTTGGCTGGATGAATAACAAAATGTTGTGCTTTTAAAGCATCACTATCTGCGCTACGAGCTACAATCAAAGAGCCATCATTAGTTGCTTCACTCCCTGCTAATAACGTTGTGCAGGCCAGAGCCGAAGAAACTAATGCGATATTAATTGACAAAGCGATAACAGCTTTTTTAAATAAAAACATATAATGCCTCATTTGCTTGTTATTTATAATTTATATCTCAATTAATTATCTCTATTTTAGAGTAAAAAACTTGATATTTTTTGGTCTGCAGAATATTAGCAATGAGAAACAATCAATTACCGTGATTAACATCTCAATGATTAACTATTTAAAAAATAAAAATCGCATCAGCCTAACAACTATTTTTTATAGTGTATATAAAATCAAATAATATTATATGATGTAGTCAAATATTAAAAAATATCGCAAACTATGTTGGTTGAATTGTGTATTAAAATATAATCATATGATATATCGTTAATAAAAAAACGTATTTATTTACCTAAAATATAATTATAAATTTATTATTTTATTTTTAATTATGTTTATACCAAGAACTTTTTATTCCCTATAAACTGATATATTTGATTATTGCTTTTATCACAAAAGTCTTTTGCTTTATAGCTTGTTTTTAGAACAATAAAAAAGACTATACTGTCCACCATGACGATGAGGCACCCAATAAGGTGTCACAAATATCAACTTAATTCCCCTACTGTTATTACCTTTCAGGAGAGATGTATGAGTGTTCCCGTTTTAGGTCTTGGTACTTTTCGTTTAAAAGACGATGCGGTTATAAATTCTGTAAAAACTGCACTAGAACTAGGTTATCGTGCTATTGATACAGCACAAATTTATGAAAATGAAGCTGCTATAGGACAAGCTATTGCAGAAAGTGGTATATCTCGCGATGCGCTTTACATCACAACAAAAATCTGGGTAGAAAATTTAAGTAAAGATAAATTAATTCCTAGTTTGAAACAAAGCTTAAGTGATTTACAAACAGATTATGTTGACTTAACTCTAGTACACTGGCCATCACCAAATGATGCAGTTTCTGTTAAAGAATTTATGCAAGAGTTATTAGCTGCGAAACAGATGGGATTAACGCGAGAAATTGGTATTTCAAATTTTACCATTCCATTAATGGAACGAGCTATTGCTGCCGTTGGTGTTGAAAATATCGCAACAAACCAAATCGAATTATCACCTTATTTACAAAATCATAAAGTGGTAAATTGGGCTAAACAGCATGGCATTCATATTACATCTTATATGACTCTAGCTTACGGCAAAGCATTAAAAGATGAAACAATACAAACCATTGCAAAAAAACACAATGCAACACCAGCACAAATCATTTTAGCTTGGGCGATGAATGAAGGTTATTCTGTTATTCCATCTTCAACAAAACGTGAAAATTTAGCCAGTAATTTACTCAGCGTAAATATCAAATTGGATAGTGAAGATAAACAAGCGATTGCAAAGTTAGATTGTCATGATCGTTTAGTTAGCCCAGAAGGTTTAGCGCCTCATTGGGATTAATGATTAACCAATTTAAATCGTAATATAGGTGATATTATTTTTATCACCTATATATCTTAACCTACTTTTTTAGCAATATACTCACTCAGAGAATCAATAAATACACGGATGCGTTGGCTAACCACTTTTTCACTATAATAAACGGCATTAAAAGGCATAACTATAGGTCGCAGCTTATCGGGGAATAATTCGATAAATCGACCATTTTCGATATCATTAACCACCATAAAATCGGAAAGGCAAGCAATACCATTACCTTCGAGACACAATTGTCTTATCGTTTCTCCACTATTCGACGATATTCCCATAGGAGCTTCTAATAATTGTCCATTCTCTCGCTCAATAGGCCATGTGTTTAGTGATACTGGTTCAGTAAAAGTTAGACAAGTATGGTCAAGCAGATCTTCTGCGATTTTAGGCTGTCCATAACGGGCGAGATAGTCAGGGGTCGCAACAATTTTCCGATAACTATTCAATAATGGTTTTGCCCGTAAACTGGAATCCGTTAAATTACCAACTCTAATCGCGATATCTACTTTACGTTCAATAAGATTGATAAATGTTTCAGATGAAACTAAAGAGAGGGTTATTTGAGGATATTTTTGCTGAAATTGTTTAATAAAAGGCACCAGTAGATGCAAAACAACCGGCGTTGCGGCATCAATACGTAATAGACCCTGTGGTGTTTTTTGTGTATTAATTAATTCATCTTCAGCTAATTTCATATCTTGTAAGATAACTTGCATACGATGAAAGTAATGCTCCCCCTCTTCCGTTAAACTCAATTGTCGCGTAGTTCGATTTAATAAATTAACGCCTAGCTTTGACTCAAGTTTTTTTACTGTACGACTAACAGCAGAATTGGCTAATGCTAATTTTTCTGCAGCACGTGTAAAACTACCACTTTCAACCACTGCAATAAAAACTTGGACTTCTTCTGAGGTGGCTTTCATGACTGACCTTAGAAACGAGTGAATAATAACCTAATGGTGAATCACTCTTATTATATAATATATACGCTAATTGCTTTAAAAAATGATTTCCATATCTTTATAGTTAGTTTCTCTCAAGCAATTAGCGATATATTATCTGACACTTTATTCATTATTAATAAAGCGCATAAGCTGTTGTCGAAGTTGTTTATTATCTTGCTTTAATCGTTCATTTTCATCCAACAATGTCAAGGCGATTGCAATACCATGCCAATCCAATGCTAACTCTCGATGAAGTTTTAACGCCCGATGTACAACAACAACTGCATCATCATTGAAAAACCACTCCTGGGTGGTAATTTCTACAGGCTCAATAACCCCTAATTCAACAATTTCTTGAAGTTCCTCTTTGGAAACACCAGTATGATGACAAAGCTCAGTCATAGTAAATATTGTTGTTAATTGTGCCATTATTTATTCTCCCAGTTTTTACGTGGATTATAATCGGCTTGGGCTTCGGCGAGTTGTTGCCATAATGAATGTGTTTTTTCATCCACCTTAGGTGGCATGACGACTTTCAAAATGGCATAGAGATCACCACTCTTTTGCTTGCTTACTAAGCCTTTTCCTTTAATTCTCAGGCGTTGACCTGCCTGACTAGCGGGAGGAATAGTAAGTAAAATTTTATCTTTAAGTGTAGGAATAGCAATTTTAGTACCTAATGCGGCTTCCCAAGGTGCAATAGGAACCACAATTTCAAGATCATGCCCTTTTACATCAAATAATGGGTGAGGTGCAATACGAATAGTTAGCCATAAATCACCATTTTCTCCGCCATTCTCCCCAGCAGTACCTTGGCCTTTTAAACGAATACGTTGTCCATCAACAACACCGGCAGGAATTTTGACATTCAAGGTCTTAGGAATTTCTTTCTCTATCATGCCAAAGACATTATAAACCGGTAAATGATAGCTAATGGTACGCTTATGCTCTTCTTGTGCTTCTTCAAGAAAAACCGGTAATTCAATTTCTAGATCTTGTCCACGTTGTCTAGGTGCTTGACGTGAATGGCGCCCTTCAAAAGGTGAACCTTGACCAAAGAAAGAAGCATAAAGATCGTCAAAATCTTCCTGACTAAAACTTTGTTGGTTTGAATGTGAATTGTTGTGCTGTGTAAATTGTTTAAATTTCGGATCATTGCGGTGAGCCCAAAGTTCGTCATATTCAGCTCTACGCTGTTCATCACCAAGAATTTCCCAAGCTTGTGCTATTTCTTTAAAACGCTCCTCAGCATCTGGCTCTTTACTTACATCTGGGTGATATTTTTTCGCTAAACGGCGATAAGCAGTTTTAATTGTTTTCATGTCATCAGTGGGTTTTACCCCCATAATGGCGTAATAATCCTTTAATTCCATAGTGATATCTCGATTATGTTAAACATTAAATACCCTACATCTATAGATTATAGGACAGAGAACGCTTTTTTGTTAACCAAAATAAGTTTCATAAATCCCTATTTAAGCTTATTAGAAAGCTAAACTTAAAAATTTTTTTATTTATTAAAATATTTTTAAATAAATAAAAACAAATAGTTAGAGCTAAATCGAATAACTAATCATCTAAATATCATTAAATTGCATTTGAAATACTTCTTTATTGGCGGTAAATTTTGGTCAACGAAGAAATAATTTATCAGGTGATTTATCTCTGTTTTTTATTTTCACTAAGATAAAAAGCAACAAAATAACTGACAATAATAAGGGAGAAGCAATGAAACGTATCATTATTCCCACAAACTATATTCATATACGAACAACGCCTTTTTGGACAAGGGAGACAGCCCCTAAATCAATCTGGGAGAGACATTTAGACAAAGGCACCCAGCAAGGGGTATACCCTAGATTATCCGTGATGCAAGGCACTATTATTTATTATGCCTATGCCGATCAATATAGCCCAAAGCCTACCGAAACCTTAGTGATTAAGGAGGGTGAGTTTGGTGTATTTCCACCAGAAACTTGGCACAGAATTGAAGCACAAACTGAAGACACCGTGTTTAATATCGACTTTTATGTTGACCCCAAAATACTTGCTGAAGGTTAAAAATGACTATGGAACATGATAATAAAGGTTATTTATTGACACTTATTTGTGATAACAGTAATGATAAAGTAGAGAAAATCTTCCTTAATCCTAAGATACTTTATATTCCTGATGTTGCCACTAAAGAAATTTTGTTATTAACTAACGAATTAAAGAGCAAAATAGATCTCTCAGCCCAAGCGCTAACTTTAACGCTCACCAATAAAAATAATGGTGTTTCAGTGGATAAAGAATGCGAGATAAAAGATTTACTTGATCCTGATATGGCGAGTCTAATGGTTAAAGATTTAATCAATATCGTCCGTGGTTATGATATGGATGAAGAAGCCAATGTTTGTGGTTGGTAAATTAAAAATTAATCAACAATTAAAGCAGTCACTATCTCATTCTATAAAGGAAATAGAGTTAATAAGCTACTAAATGATGAATACAATATCTTATTCATCATTTAGTACATTAACGATTGTTAATAATTAAATTTTTTAATCGTTAATTTAAAAATAAGCTCTAGGATTGGGGCTTATTTTGGTGCATTTAGAAAAATATCATATATAGCAAAATGACATTAACTTATTTTTATTTAACTATTACTCTCAGGCTTAAGTTTAAACATAATGGTTGTAGCCTCAAACTTACCATCAACTGCTTGAGCAAACTCAGGAATTTCACCACTAACTTGCCAACCAAGAAAGCGATATAAACTCACCGTCATACCTTTTGTAATGGTATCTAAAGTTAAAAGTGTTATCCCTCTCTCCCATGCTATTTGTTCAGCCTTTTGCATCAATTGCTGTGCTATTCCTTTATGCCTATGATCAGGGGATACTAATAGTTTGCAAATCTCCCCACGATGTTTGCCATTTGGTTTAGTGCATAATTCAAGACCAACAACACCGACTATTTGTCCGTCAATCACTGCAGTAATTAATTTAAACGTATTTGTTGATAATGAGTGATTAACACTAAGCCAATAATTTCTCATATCATCTATTTGAGTTTCTGCGTCAGTATACCCAACACTTGCCCCACCAAGGACACATCTATATAACAATTTGGTGAGTTGTTCTATTTTAATTTCACTTATTTTGTCATCATAACAATAAATCATCATATTGAGTGTCCCCAGTCGTAAATATATTCAACCATAATCTATTCGAAATATTTAGAGGTTACAATAATGCTCAATACTCTTTATACAAACAGAAATTTGAATAATCATGAATAAAACTATTAACTAGGAAATTTTTTAGTGGATCAAAGGAAGTTAAGGAGACACTAGGAGACGTCAGGAGACATTGAAATGGCGGAGGAGGAGAGAATAAAACAAAGAGATTAACACGTTGATTCAAATAAAAATAAATAAAAACACAAATTTTCATACCCCCATAAATACCCCCTTTGGATTTTTAGAGGCTATTTTTTGATAAGATATGAATACAGGAAAAAGAAAGGTGATACTTTTATACCACCTCTGATTTTTTAATTCCACACCCTGCTATACTCTCCAAAAACTAACCGGATCTGTTATGAACCTCGCAAACTTACCTCAAGAAGAAAAAGACAAAGTGAATGTCGATTTAGCCGCAAGTGGTGTCGCATATAAAGAACGGCTCAATATGCCAGTTGTTGCATCCGAAGTTGAACGGCAACAACCAGCACACCTGAGAGCGTACTTTAATGAACGATTAGCGTTTTATCGTGAGAGAAGTAAGCAATTGCCGGATGGAAAATCGGTGCAGTATTTGAAGACAGAATAATTAATTATAGCAATACGTCATTTTCACCCAGCCCGTATTGCTCTTTCATCTCCTCTTCTTTTTTTCTGCGTTCCTCTTCCACCTTCTGCGCTTCTTCCATCTCTCTCATTCTCACGTTATAGATGGATTGCTCTGGCATTTGTACACGAACGGAGATAAAACGACCATCAGGGATATCAATTGGGTCGCCGTCTTTGTAACCATCAATATCATTACGGGCGAATTTAGGTGCGTTAGGGTGAGTTCGATGATACGTTCTCACGAGAATAGAACCGTCCTCCATAACTTTAGAGTCTACCCATATCAACGGCTGTTTATTAACATCGAGTGGAATTTCAATACCCCCATCAACACCACCCCAACCTGCATCTGAGTTAAAGCCTAAAACGCCTTCGATAAGATATTCACCCTGAGCTACTCGAGTAACCGCAGCACCTTCTGATTCGTCGTTAGTGGTGAATGTGCCGTCGGGATTGATGTCGATGATTGGTGAGGCGCGTTTAATAAAACCGTTACTGTCTACCGTTGTGTTTTTGGCGCTCCATATCGCATTCCAAGGTGTCGTAGTATCAACAACATCATTTGATGAACTGAAACGACTCATTAATATGCCAGATGTATTCATAAATAACATAGCTCGGCGATTTCCGTTATATGTAGATTGCCAGCCGGCACCATTACTTGGAAACCCTGGTGAACCAGAAGATGAGCCATAAAAACATGAGACTAATGATGGTTCGCTAAGACCTGCACCACCAATACCGTAATCACCAATCAACATCATTGTGCCTGATAATTTTGGTATTTGAATTCCGTTATAACCCGATGCAGAATTGAGTTCGATATTGGTTCCGCCTGCATTACTGGTCGTCAATGATATTGATGTTTTACCATCTGCTGATTTTGAAGTTAGTTTCGTTGTTGCTTCTATCGCTGATGTGAATGATTGTGTTTTTGATAAGGTTAAATCAGCTTTATTACTAATATCCCCCTGCATCTTCTTGATGCTATCGAGTGTAACCTTTTGCCCATTAGATAGCTCTACTGTTACCACACCGTTATTCATCATCCATTGATCCATTGCTCGCAGAAAATACGTCGTATCTGATGCAATAGCGGTCATACGATTATTAGCGTCGCTGTATGAGTTCGGCTCAGTGAGATTAATACTGTAACTGGTGTTTTTTACGGTAAATGTAGCCGGCTGTGAAATGACTAATTCTGTATCGCTATTAACTCTATCCACCATGTAAATAAAATTAGAATTACCATTTTTAATTAAAATAATGGTGCCTGAGCGAATAGCGGGATTATTAACTGTCCATTTAGTACCTGTGCCAGAGACAATAGCAGACCCTGACACTGTGCTAACAGTGCCTGTTGTGTATATCATGATTATGAGTTCCTAAATGATGAAGAGTTTGACTTACTGGCAGTGACGAGGCAGTCGAATAGCTTAACGTAAACGTGCCCTTTCCCCGTGGTTTCCCCGTTAATGATTATCTCTACATTTTTTCTTCCTGCTGGAATTGTGAATGAATACTGAGAAAATGAGTGTGAGTAGGTAAAATTATACGCTGGAGTTCTTTGCTCTGCGGTATTAGCAACATCAAGGTACTTTTTTTCCCCATCAACTACTATTGACACCATAACGCTGGACAGATCGGTTGCCTCACCCATGACGATAACTAACGGTATAGTAATCATCACATCGTATGGCATACCTCCAGCATAAATAACTTTGGATGAAGTGACCTGTGTTTGATAACTACCGTAAGTACCCTCTGATTCCGAGCCCTTTATAACATAACTCGTAGATACATCACCGATTAACCTCTCAGCATAAACGGTTCCCTTGAAATTACCGTCAGCTCCGTCGATAGTTCCTCTAAATGTCGCATTATTAAATTCGGCGTTACCAGTATTTGCATCAATGATAAACCCAGCTTTACCTAATTCGTAATTCTTGGATTTAATAGCCTCAGATAACACCATTTCACGCACATTCGCTTTATCTAAAAACGCTTCTTTGATAAAGAACTGCCCGTTTTTGGCATACATGAATAATTCCATCTTGCCATTTACAGGGTTATACCAAGCAAAGTTATTCGCGTTATAGCCAATGAAACTTTCAAGCTTGCCGTTCTTAACCTGAGCACTAATTACTTGCCCTGCCGCGTTATAACTCACGCCATTGTGTTTAATGGTGATATTAATCGAGTGGGTCACAACACCGTCGCCTGATTGCTCAAACGTGGCCTGCATTTTCTCCTGTATCATGCCCTCTTGCTCATCAAACTTAGCCTGAACTTGCTTCTTGTTTTCAGCAAAAGCCTTATTTGTGTTGGAGATGGCTTGGGAATTTGAAATAATATCAGCTTGAGCATTATCCATATCAGTTCGGATTGCGGTAAAACGCTGACCGAACGCCTCATCGAGTTTAGTGATTGAGGTTTGAGTTTCTTCAATAGCCGATTTATTCTCACCAACAGCAGAATAAATTTCTTTGATTTCCTGCGCCCATGCCTCCTGTTGATTTGCGAAAACCTTTCTTAAATCTTTGATTCCCGCCAGTGCATTACCATCTCTAACGAGTAAGTCAGTAGATAATTCATAGGTGGCATTAACCAGTTCAGCAATAGACTCCGTATTCCAATTCAATTTTTCATCAAGTTGTTTACCTGCCTCTGCTGTCATGAAATGATTGCCGAGTTCTGGCAATATGGTGCTAGTGTCAAATTCTGACTCCCCGCGAATAAAATCAGTCCACTCAGATTGATTGCCTGTTTTATCCACCAGCCTAGCCCTAAAATAAAATACCACTCCAGCAGCTAAGCCTGCCATCTCATAGGTTTTTGAGGGATAAGGAACATCAGACAACAGCATCAGGCCTTCACCATCATTCGTTTTGCTGTACTGAATTTCAGTTTTTAAAGTATCCCCTGTATTTTCACCAAACCCCCAATCTAACTTAATGCCAAAGACTAATGGTGACACTCTGAAGTTAACCGGTTTTGGAGGGTTACCAATTTTGCCTGTTAACATTGTTTCTTGTGCGTTAGCCCAAATACTGGATATTTCAGACGCATTTATCGCACGAACTCTCACCTGATAACGACCAGCATAAATGCCATCAACTTCAAACCCACATGTTGATGTTCTTGGCATTGATACCCAGTTATTATTATCTCTCCGCCATTGAGCCTCATAGGTAATGGCATTATCAACTGCATCCCAATCAACACGCAAAGTAGTAAATGAAATGCCCTGACTAACCTGAGAATAGGATGATATACGAATGTTTTTAGGTGGTGCCTGCACACCCGGCGGAACAATGGTGATTGGGCGCTCATCTATTCTGGCGCCAGAATCAATGTGATCGTAATTGCTTGGGTTATGGATTGCGCCAGTAATAGTGTATGTATTATCGCCATTATCAGTAATGTTAACGACCCGATAAAGTTGTAATGCTAAATCATCAGCATCAACTGTCCAAACTGCGTTTTTCTCTGGCTCCTGTGAGTACTCCGTTGAAACTGTAATGATATTATCAGCAACCAGTGATACGGTTCTTCCCTCTGAGCGCCCGTTTGGCAGATTAACAATCAACCTATCACCAGCTTTAATATTAGCTCTGCGATCAAGTGTTATTTTTCTGCCTTCTACACGCGATATACGTCCACCATTATCTCTTCCAGCTAACGTAGAGTCGGCAACAGCAATGATATGACCAGGAGAAGGTATTGCCCCCTCTAGTCCTGTCGCAAAACTAATAACTCTGTCGTTAGCATTGGTGAGTAACGCCCAACGACCTCTACGGTTAGCCTCCGTCTGTCGAGTGCAACCTATCGCTGATATTTCAGTTTTGCGTACTCCGTAACGACGCTGTAGTTTAATATCGGCCACAGCCTCAATCGCATCATTACTGTGGTTATTGATGTCTGTGTAGGAAACTAATGCTTGCGTATATCGATTTTGCTGACTACCTCCTGAATAAGCAGGCTTACCTCCAACAATATTGGCATTGGTAAATGTTCTAAAAATACTATCTGGCATATCAGCGACAACATTAACCTTGTTATCAGCCCAAAATGTCATACCACGAAAAATAGCCGCTATATCTCTCAGTACTTGGTATGCTGATTCTTGCGATTGAACATAAACATCGCACAGGAATCGAGGCTCCTTACCATCACCACCATGACCATCTGGCACTAACTCATCACAATATTGTGCTATTTTGTATAAATCCCACTTTTCAATCTGCGAAGCTTTAATGCGATCACCGCACCCATAGCGGTTATTTAAAACCAAGTCATAAAATACCCACGCTGGATTATTAGTTGCTGCAAGCTTAAAAGTACCATCCCACACACCCGAATAGGTCCGGTTAATTGGGTCGTAATTCGTTGGCACTTTAATCAGTAGTCCACCCTTAGGACGAACACTAATTTTAGGAATGCGGTTATTGAATTGACGCGCATTGAAGGTAATAAATAATAGGGCCGTATTTGGATAACGCAATTTAGCATCGATAACATCCGTTACCGCAGAAATAGTAACTTTATCAGCAATTCTAGCGGTGTTCTGATTCTTAGTTAATCGTCGGACGCGGATCTGCCAACCTGTGTTTGCTTTGGGTAAGTCAATGCGGTGTGTTCGCTGGTATTCGCTGGTCGTTTTACCATCAAAAGCAGACCTCAACACCTCATTATATCCAGCGCCATCTGTAGATAAATCAATGGCATATTCAATTCTATAGCCTGTAGTGTCCCCATTGTCGTGCTGTTGAAGTAATTGAGGAACAGATAGTCTAATGCGTTCTGCAGATAACTGAGTATTGCTAATGCTACGTACATAGGGTTGATCGTCTTTTAATTCCAATCCTACCGATGTTTCGCTATCTACTGATGGGATACCCTGAATGTATTCTTGGTGTTCACTACCCGGTCTAAATTCCCAAGTGACACCCTCAAAATTCTTAGTACCGTCCGCATTGCCAATCGGTGTATCATCAAGAAAAATACGAGTATCGTCTAAGCCACCAGCAATTTCACCTTCTGAGATAGCCAATAAAATCTTAGCTGTTGATTCAGAAAGTAAGCTATCTGGTGATTCCGTGGGCGTATGTCCGCCACCGCCACCACCTTTTGCACCATGAATTAATTCCATATTTCACCCATAAAAAAAGCCACATAGTGGCTATTCTGAAATTCGTTTATGTTATTGCTGATCTTCTGTATAAATACCTGCGGAAATAATTGCCCCACCTACCTCTCGCCTGTCCAGTCCATAAAGTAAAGGAACTGGATTTCCTTGCGCAGTAGAGTTTACAGCTCCGCCAAAGGCATAAGATGGTTTGTTATCTGAATCTTGCCTCATTGATAGACCTCGCGGTTGAGGTGAAAGCATCTGGTAAACACCACCAAGTGCTACACCTAAACCTATGGTTCCGATTAAATCGCTCGCCCACAAAGCAGCCCCCCAAGGGGCAAATGTCGCGACACCGATCATGGCAATGCCCAACATAGTTTGAAAGAATCCGCCTCGTTTACTTCCTTTAATGATTGGTGCTATGCGGATCTCTTCTTTGGTATCAAGATGTAATTCATCTTCAGCAATGTTTCGTTTCCCCTTAAATACAGCAAACTCCATTCCTTTTAAATGAGCATTAGCAAGAAACTGTTCAAAACCATCATAAAGCACAGAGAGCGCCTTAATCGCCTCACGAGGTGAATCTATATCTAATTTGTGTTCACGCCCAAACTTTGCACCAAGAACGCCATATAGACGTATTGTTTTTAGGCTCATACAAACTCTTTCCTCCGCACTATTTTTACCGTCCGATCCCGCCAGTAATCGCTGTAAGGAACCAGTCTGCTCAGTTGTCCATATAAGTGATGAAGTAGCATACCATTCATAATCACACCAGCGTGATTAGGCACATCGGCTTGCACTTGCATAATCACCATATCGCCCTCTTTCGGCTCGCCAGTGACGTCAACAAAACCCGCTTTCTCGTAGTTATCCATATACAGGTTTTCGCCTTCTTCCCACCAATGCCGATCAACGCTGTAGTTATGTAACTCAATACCGTGTTTTTGGTGGTAGTAATCCATGATTAACGACCAGCAATCAGCATAACCAAGCACAAAAGGACGGCCTTCTAATTCGCGTTCACCTCGAGGGTAAATAATTCGAATATCACCCTCTGGACATGATGCGATCACCCAAGGCAATCCAGTTGCATCACACTGTAATTTATCTATTTCGCTAGGTTGAGTCGTTACACCATCACCACAATGGCTGTGCACAATTGCTATTGGCTCACCCCAGTCCTCAGCAAGAGCGTAATCTTCTGGAGAAAGCTCAAAATGCTCTGTTGGGTTATCTGAAAGATTGCTACAAGGAAAGTATTTTTTAACTCGACTTTTCTGACAGATAACTCCGCAAGCTTCTTTGGGATATTCGGCTTTTATATGTTGAAATATCGATTCTCTTAATTTTTTTGTGATCATCTCGTTAACCCCGCAGCGGGAAACCCTCCAAAATCTAATGGCTCATTCTCACCAAAGCGTTTTTTGCAATCACTAATAAGCCCACCACAACTATCTAGCGCTGGATCATCAACAGGGTTTCCTCTCTCATCAAAATATTTATTCCCTGAATATGAGCACCCATTACCACTACGATAATCGCCTTTCATGCACCAGTAACAAAGATTATGAATTTGTCGAACGGGTATCATTACTCCCTGCAAATCAAACGGGCTAGACAGCTCGAACTCTACGGATTCGCCAGCCACCTCATTAGTTTTACGATCGATGTAATAAACTTGTTTAAAGCATTCGTCTGGATTAGCTGTTGAATTTCCCTCAGGAAAGTTTTTAGCATCAAGATAGTGAGCAAATGTCTCATAAATAGTCACTTTGGCTTGCACCATGTCGTCAAACTGAAGACATAGAGATGAAATTAAGCCATCTATATTGGCAACCTTTAGAGATGGTCTCGCTGGACTACCATCACTATTTTTTGCCATTCCTTCAACTTCATAAGGCCATGCCCCGTATTCATTGCCTTGCCACCAAATTGGTTTTGGCTTGATATCACCATTAGATTGCTCTATCTCTTCTGGTGTATGAGGTAGATTGTAAGCATGGAAGCGAAGAATGGGCCCATCAAACTCACTGCCATCCACCTCAATTAATTGAACCTTATTACCCGGCTCTAATTTTTGTACATCTGCTGTGATATTCATGCGCTAAATGCCTGTTCAAACGTAGCTGACAATTTCATTACTCCACCAGATATGGGGATCATCGATATTGAATCAGCTTTAACTCGATAAAGACCTTTTTCACCAAATGGAGGTGTCCAAATAAATGATTTTGCAGTGTGTCGCCGAATGAATTTTAAAATGGGCATCACCTCATCTTTCAGCCCCATATAAGCAAATGGCCACGTTTGAGACTCTGGATTAATACCATCACCAGCAACTTGTTTGTAACCATCTCCAAATTCAATTTCTTTAATGCGATGTTTGAACTCACCACTTGGCGAATCTTGTATTTGTGTTCGCCATTTAAACTCTTCCATTGGTTACTCCAATAAAAAAGGCGACACAAAGCCGCCTGATCAAATATCAGGATATTAATAAATATCCATTAGGTTATTTTATATATTCAGCCCAGAGAAACTTACCGAAGGAATGGCTGACTTACTTCGATGGAGAATTGAATATGTTAGTTAGTGAAATGGCAAAAGACATAGAGACCCTTCAAACACGTACTCTTGCTTTAGAGTATATAATTCAAGTAATGATTAGGAATATGTCTGATATTGAAAAAGAAAAACTTATTAGTGAATTAAATAAAGTATCGCATGATAGTCCTGTAACTATCGAGGCGTTTGGTATCATTCAGTCACATTTACATAATTAGTACCATATTATAAAGGCGGTTACTGTGCCGCCTTTATGCGATCTATCATGGTTCTTGCATATTTTTCCGCTCTCCCCATAAATGAAGCAAATGTTTCATTTGGGTTATAATCCTCTGTGTACTTAAATTGTAACTTTGGTTCTTCATCTGGGGTATTATTTCCCACTATCTCCGTTACTGTAATTTCTGACGTTAATATAGGTTTTTCACTTATTTTTATAGCCCCAATGCCATATCTTTTCACATCCCCTGTAATTTCCACTCCTGAAAATTTGTTTGATAACAATGGGAACTCTACTTTGATTTTCATAACTACCTCTCATTAAAAAGCCACAGAATTTGGTGGCTGTTATTGGTTTAATTCTTTAATTGTTTTTCTTGCATATTCTTCGGATTCTTTAAAATATTCCGAAAGAGGCTTATTAGCATCAAAGCTAGTTTGATAAACCAGATATGCTTTTGGTGGTTCAAAATCAGCTTCATTTCCCATGTATACATCTACTGGAATGCTAATTTCTTTATCTTCTGGACGAATACAAATATTTCCTAATTTTAATTTCATAAATACCTCTCTTATTAAATGATTATCTATTTCCTGATACTGCTTTAATGATCTTGTACAAATCACCACCTTCTCGCCCTTCACTAATAAAAAGGCTTTTAACTTTATTCTTTAACGATTGCTCAGCAGCTCTCACATCTATATTTGGCATTGCACTTTGTTGCTGTTCGGTTTCAATCTTGACGCCGCTCATATCAATTGTCACATTCACCCCACCACCAGCAATTTGAGGATTGCGAGCGATAAATGCTGTTGGCTGTGTAACCGACATGGGCGCAGAACCACCGACATGACCACCTGAAGCATAACCTCTCTTTCCTGCATCCATTAGTCGATAGAGATTATCTACACCTAATCGTTGCGTTGCTTCCTTGGTAAAGACGAACTCGCCTTTATGTACTACACCCGCTGGATCATGTTTTCCACCATCGCCTGTATAACCACCACTTGCAAACCCAAAGAAATTACCTACCGCACTACCGCCAAATGCCGCTTTCATAGCATTTAGCATAGCCATCTGCATTATCATCTTGGTGGTCATTTCTAAGAATGAGCGAGTGAAGTCAGCAAAATTAGCTTTGCCCGTCAATACAAAATCAGAGAGACTGTTACTCATGCCTTGGAATGCTGATTGACTAATTTGAGCTACGTTGCCGTAAACATCTGTGGCTTGGTCTTGGAATTCAGCAAAGCCTTTCTTAACACCTAACTCCCAGTCAGCACGAATAGAGTCTTCCTTAGCATAATACTCCTCTAAAGCTTTTCTCTCGTCTGGTGATTTAACTTTCTCTAGTGCGATGTCTCGTTGATACATGCGGCCAGACTTACCAGCTCCCAACTCTAAGGCGCGACTTCTGGCATTAATTTCTTCAACACGTTTAAGTTGCTTATCTAACTCACGATCATGTAACTCCTGAAGCTTAACCTCATCACCAGCTATGGCCAATGCTTCTTGAGAAGCAAGAATGTAGTCCTTTTTAGCAAGCAACGCCTTTTCGTCCTTGGTTAACTGCCTTGTTTTCTGAGCTTCCTCAAGGATTGATATTTTCGCTTCCATATCCCAAAGTTTTTTACGCTCAGAGCTAATCACATCACTGACTGTTTTATGCTCTTTTAGCACCTTTAATTGTGCTTGTAGGGATAGTAGGGCTTGATTTGCTGATTCGTCTACTCTAGTACCATAATCTGGTCGGTAGGTTGGGGTTTTACCTTTACCTCTGGCTTTTTCTTTCTCGTAACGCTCTTTCTCTCGGCGGATGGCTTCATCTTTTGCAGCTTGAGATGCATACGCGTTATTTTTTATCTCATTGAGTGTTCTCTGGTGCTTTTCCTCTGCGGTTTCGTATTGTCGCTTTAATTCTTGATCGGCTCTAAATTGCGCCTTTTTACGCTCTTCCTCATCTCTTGCGGCTTTTTCACTTGCATTTTTTATAGCGATTTGAGTCTGTTTTTCTTTTAATAGAGCGAGTTTACTTTTAACTTCATCTACGGTTAACCCTGTTTTGTATCGTAGTATATCTTTTCCAGCAGGTTTTATTTGAGCTTCAATTAAAGCTTCTTCATACTCTTGAATTTGCTGCTCAAGAGTCTTCTCCCTGCCGATATTTAACATTTTATCCCATGCTTTTTCAGCTTCATTGCCAACCCATTGCCAAGCTTTTTCAAGCGTACCTAGATTTTCCTTTATCTGTTTGGTTCGCTCATCCATAGCATTGGCATATGATTCCATAGCCATTTTAGCCGCTTCTTGCTCTTTTCCTTGCGTCTGAAGTGTGGTTATTTGTTCTAATTGGGTAGCAGTTAAAAAATGTAATGATTTATCTAATTCAGTGACTGCTTTAACTGGATCTTCTTGCAATCTCTGAAATTGCTTTATTGTCTCATCAACCGATTGACCAACGGCTTTTTCCATAGCAGCAGCGGTTTTAGATACCATGTCAACATCTCGGCCCGAGAAAGCACCAGATCCAACTACTTTTGAGATAGTATCAGCCATTCCATACTGAGCGATCCCATTCCCCGATAAGCTTCTAGCCAAAGCATCCAGCTGTGCAGCTGTTCTTCCTGCATAACCACCAGTAAGAATTAACTGCTTATTATACTCGCCAAATTCTTGCGACCCTTTATACGCGGCTAACGCCACAGCTGCCGCAGCACCAGCAAAACCAAACATAGCAACTCTTGCAGGGGTAATAAGTGATGCTAACGCTTTTAGTGAGTTACCGACACCACCAAACGAGTCCTTTATCTGCCCCCCTTGTTGTATCATCACCATCCAAACAGGCATTCCTGATGCTAATGACGTAACAATATCTGTCATTTGGGCTGGTAGTTGTCGCATAGCGTTTCGATATTGACCAATAGTGATTGAGCCATTCAAGAATGCTTTTTCTTGCTCTTTTAGCTTGTTGATCATCGGCGCGGCTTGTTGCGACACGCCAAGTTGAGCCGCTTTTAACTCTAAAATCTCTGTCCTCGTTTTGCCTATAATTTCAGTTTGATTTTTCAGTGAATTTAAAAAATCATCAGCAGCTTGCTTGGCTCTATTTGTTGCCGCCTCTTGAGCTAACAACGCCCGCCCTTCAGCAGTAAGAGACATATTAACTCGTGTTAATTTATCTCTAGTCTGCTCAAGTATGGCGTTATAGTCTGCAAACTGATCCTTTGGTAATATCCCTTTTTTATTTGCCTCTATTAATTTTTGAGTAGCTTTATCAAGCGCATCAAATGCTTTATTGGTTGGATTTATTGAATTTAATAAGTCATCAAGTTCTTTCTTTTGCCTCTT
Source organism: Proteus sp. G2609 (assembly GCF_963896135.1). NCBI lineage: Bacteria > Pseudomonadati > Pseudomonadota > Gammaproteobacteria > Enterobacterales > Morganellaceae > Proteus > Proteus sp. G2609. Next base: position 154,401 of record NZ_CAWQNB010000041.1, read on the forward strand.
TATCGCGTCGGCCGCTCTCTTTTGATGATCAACCCCTCTATTAAACTGGTCATTTAAATTTCGCGAAGAACTACTTACCTTTTCTGCTGTATCGCCGAACTCCTTTAACTTTTGTGTACCACGCTCCAGATCTGACGTATCAGCCTTTAGTGATATTGTTGCAATGTCTGCCATTTAATTTCCTCCAGATATAAAAAAACCACCCGAAGGTGGCTTGTCTATTTTCGATAAAGTTACTTTTGACTATAAATATTTATTCTTGGCGAATAATCCATGAATATCTCATATCCATTTTTATTTGGTTTTGTAAGAAGAATCATAGTCAGAAATTCATCATCACTCGCTAACCACATGTGAGTATTCCCCTCTGTGTCTTCATCGGCTTTTCTAGCTAAATTAACCTCTTTCACAAAGTCATTTTTATTAACTTTTACATTACTAACTTCAACATAAATAGGGAATTTCCCATCTATGCACACACTAGCCTTTCCTACCGCCTTTACTTTTATCCCAAATGAAAAATCATTAATGTCATAGCAAACACTCCCTCTATCATTTTTATAAGTATTACTAGGAATATTTGGTAATTCTTTTGTGAAATCAATGGAACCTAAGGATGTTAAATATTCTCCTGTTTTTTCAATTCCCGTCCATTTAAATCCTGATGTATCATACTTATACTGTGCGCTACCTTTTCTGAATATTGGTATCTCAACATACATAACATCTGATAACCTTAATGTTTCCGCAACCTCATTAGAGTTAATGAAAAAAGCAAGGTTCCTTTCATCATTAAGTCTAACAAATACACTTTTCACCGCGCCATTGCCATACCTTACCGCTATTTTGCATAAATTGGGGTTGTCGCAATCAAATCTGCCACTGAGTAAGTGTAAGCCAGCTAAACTCGACGTGGAATTATTATCGCTGGATAAGAGAAGTAACAACTCGTTATCTATATCTTTATTTATTGGCATTGATTGAAGCGATGCCGTATAGCTTTCAGATCCTCTCATCTCATCAAAATGTTTTTTGTATTCCCATTCAGCAATGGCATTTGAACCAATCAACAACAACGCTACACCAAGTAATAATTTCTTCATCCCGTCCTCTCAGTTCTTAATTTAGTTTTCTTAATGTTAGCTGAGTGTAGCCGCAAATTGAAGCAAACAAAAAACCTGCCTAATTTGGCTTTATTTTTGATGTTTGGATCAAGAAGTCTACTTTTCTATTAATATCATAGTGATGTATGAAAAATGCTTGCGTTTCACGCTTCATAACACATTGATTTATATAGAGTGGAATTTATCATTTTAGCGTATGGATCAGACAATAAAAAAACCTGCCGAAGCAGGTTGTGTATTATGGTTTGTATTTTGCTGGGTCTGACGTCTTAGGCGTTATAAGATCACGGCTAAAAAACATAAGTTCCATACCTTTTTTTCTCTCTTGGGCGCTATAAGTTAACTCATAGTCTAATGTTTTACATCCGTCATACATGTCAGAAATTTCCTTTACATTATCGTATGACACAACCCAAGGAGATTTTATTTCATTTGTTATTTTATTAGCTATAGCAACGTGATTATCATGCACATAGTGATTTTCATATAACCCCTCACCCTTTACATAATACGGAGGGTCTATATACGTAAGAGATTTTTCTGGAAGTTTTTTAACAACACTATCGATAAACTCCAGCGCATCTAAGTTATACACTGATACTTTTTCGCCGTTATTACCAATCGCTTTGATTCTTTGAATCAGATTTGTTTTGTTAAACCTAGCATCTAACTTCCAATCCCCCTCTTGCTTCTTGCCGCCAATAACTCCACCAAGCAAAATGCCTGATCGGTTAGTTCTGTTAAGAAAAAATGCAGAAAATCCCAACGCAAGCAAATCACTTGAGTCTAATTTACTCATCACATCTCTTTGCCTATGCCACTCATTCATAGTGACATCGGTGTTTTCTATCAACGAACATAACTCATCATTTCGATGTAACACAGAGTGCCAGAATGCATATACAGCAGGATTGATATCATTAAGATATACATGACCAACATATTGATGGGCTAACAAATTCAACGCAAGGCCAGCGCCTCCTGCGAATGGCTCTGCATAATGGCAGCCCTTGAGATTATTTTTATCAATGATCCCTTTAAAATACTGTGTAAGCTTTCCCTTTCCTCCAGGGTATCTTAGCGGGGTATTAAAACGCATATCATTTCCCTCTATTTTTACGATAGCTTAACAGCAAAAATATTTTATGGCCATAAAAATAAGTCATTACTATTCAATGAAATAGGCTTCTATCAAAGTATCACTAATGTGGTGTCCATTAGATAAAACAAACTTTAAAGATTCCCTCATTCTATTTACAAAAATTTCAGTTTCACTTTTGTTTCTTTTAGCCCAAACAGCGTAGGGATTAAACTCAATTTTCCCTGAAATTAGCTTTTCAATTGTACTGTTTGTATTAAAATTCTTAAAGAGGTCACGGAGCTTATTAGTCTCACTTTTGTCATTTTTATGGTTTTTAATGTACTCATATAAATCTATAGTTTCACCCTCAATATTAAGCTGTGTGATTATTTCGTTCGCTATCTTCTTAAAAACAGGCTTAGTAAGCTTTATGGGGTTGTTTTTCCAATACGGATCATCAGCTGGTAAATTGTAAAAAAATTCGAATAGCAATTGATCTGGGGCTAATTTAGTTGGAAGGAATACAAGATTATTATTCTTCAGTACCTTATCTAACCTTTTCCCTTGCTGTTCCATTACATCGCCATCCAAGACAACTATACTTTTTGATGTGAATTCTGGCACCTTGCATTGCATTAAAGAAATATAGCTACTGCAACTCATTGCTATTTCCTTTAATGGTTTCGCAATTTTATTTATCTGTCTAACTCTGATTAGTGCAGAGTACAGCTGATATGCCTGCTTATCTTCAAAGTAAACATTTACCCTTGGCAGTGATAACTCATTATTAATCTCGATAGTTTCAATATGTAAATCAGAGTTTATATCTAACCAAGTGCAATCCTCCATGGATTCTAGCTTGCCATAGGTATCAGTAAGATAAACTACCTTATAATTATTTTCTCTATCATTTTGGGATAGTTTATGCAGTGTTTCTATTAATGTCGGTGAGTGCGTTGTTAATACGACTTGTAAGTCGTACTTTTTACACTCTTTTTCCAACACTTCGATTAACCGTTTCTGCGCGGCAGGGAAAAGTCCAGCGTCTGCCTCATCAATTAAAAGCAACCCACCATGATAATCGGCATATTGTGACTTTAGCCTTCTGAATGAGAACAAGGATTGGACTATTTGGCCTATATTGTCTTCGCCGACAGATACTGATTCATGATCATAACAATCGGAGTGCATGACCATTGAGTTAATAGTTCCCACGGTTCCAGTCAACAAGTTAGAGCTGTCTTTACCTGTTAAATATTGATACATAGCTCTAATATCGCTTTTATTATCTTCCAAAAAAGAACTTGTGACCGCGTTGTATTCATCCCTTAATGTTATAGGCAATAACCTACGAAGACTTAAAAAAATAACAGGGTGAGTCAGGTTACGGCTCTCATTCTTACCTTCGATTGTTGTATTTTTTCTGACTACAGGTCTTGCTTTATTTCGGTCTGAATAATCATATATCCTCAACTCTAAATCTGGTGGAGTAATACCAGTGTACGCATCATAAACGGACAGCTTAACATGCATTTTTCCGCCTACATCATGCTTTTCAGAAAACCTAAAGTGCTCTGAAAACTCTGATTTAAAGCCCTTTCCTGTTAATGTTTTATAATCAGTCAATTTTATTGGTGGCTCTACTGATACATCATCTCTGAAGCTAAAAACCTGTGCCAAAATACCTAAAATTGTTGATTTAGATGTTCCATTTTTTCCGCAGATAGCGGTTATTCTCTTACCAAAGTTTATTGTTACGTTTTCTAGGCCTCTGAATTTAACAACCTCAATAGAATTTACTCTGGTAGGGTTTTTATTCTTTTTCATCAGTATTCCTTGCCGTAGGACATTATTCGATAGAACTCTTCAAGTATTTTTATTTCTTTTCTTCGTACATCTTCTTGACGGTTTCCATGAATAGCTCTTTGAACTTATCAGATTCTAAGTTGGCTAGCTCGTCTATGTTCTTCGGTTTTCTTTCTTCGTCTACAGCTTCCTGTAGGATCATTATTATTTCCGAGTTCATAGAGCGCCCATTTTTAAGCGCTCTCTTTTGAATTTTTTCTTTTAAATCATCAGGTATTCTAACGCCCATTGGCGTTAAGCCTCTCATGCCTTTCATTGTAGCTACCCTCTGCAATATTTAGCATCACAGTGTAGCTAAAATAATGTTGACTAAATACTTTTAAGTTGATAGCTTTATGGCTACACTTTAGCTACACAGAGGGCAAAGAAATGAGGATGAGAGAAGTTTCCCCATTGGGGTTAAGAATCGACCCCGAAATCAAAGAAATTTTGAAGATTATTGCAAAGAAAGAAGGAAGATCTCTGAATTCAGAGTTGGTTCAGAGATTAAAGCGAACGCTCATACAAGATGGTTTATTGAGCTCTTAAAACAGCGAAGCCCCAACTGCGCGAACAGTCGAGGCTTCTTATTTAGTCCGAATCTAGAGGAAACGAACTATGAGTACTATATCAACAATTAATGTGCCTTTCCACGGTGCAAATTTATGTATCGTAAATCATGATGGGAATCCATATGTACCAATGAAGCCTATCATTGAGGGCATGGGCTTAGATTGGGCATCACAGTTTACCAAGTTAAAAAAACGCTTTAGCAAAGGTATTGTGGAAATCGCAATACCTTCAAAAGGTGGTGAGCAATCAATGATTTGCTTGGCTATGCATAAATTAACTGGCTGGCTATATTCAATCATGCCGAATAAGGTTAAACCTGAAATCCGCGATAAAGTAATCAAGTATCAAGAAGAGTGTGATGATGTACTTTATGAATATTGGACTACTGGTGAAGTTAAGAAAAAACACAAGTCAACTGTTCAAGAACGCAACCCATTAAAGAATGCTGTTAATCTACTGGTTAGTAAGAAAGGCATTATGTACCCAGAAGCCTATTCTCTTGTTCACCAGAAATTTAATGTTAGTAGCATTGAAGAGCTAACAGCAGATCAGATACCCGATGCGGTTGAGTATATTCACAAGTTCGTTCTTGAGGGTGAATACATTCCTAAACAGGATGAAAATATACTTTTTGAACCAAATCAAAACTCAATCACCGTAACCATACCAAAAGAAGGAAGATGGTTAGTTTCTTATAAAAATGGAAAGCAACAAGTAGTTAGCGTTGATGGTCATAACGTTGTCAGTGTTGAATACATTCAAAAATTACAACGTGACTCTAATGCTCTCATTGAGTTGTTGCAAAACTTCCGCCTGCGCACCCAAGTTATGCAAGGTGAGAAAAGCGGAGATATTTTAAATACTCCGTTAATTGCATAACAACAGTAGTAACGCCCAAGGACGGGCTAGGTTCAGGCAACAAAAAACCCACCGGAGTGGGTTAGTTTTCAGTTGAGTAAGATTAGGTGTTTTTTAATTTAATCACACTACAGCATAGCTTGCCAAAATCAGGATTACATAATTCTGCTGCGTCATACTCCCTAGACCAATGACACAACCAATCTTCGAGATCTTCGCAACTATAATTTTTAGTGGCTAAACCAGATGCAATATCAACCATATCATCACCTGGCGCAGTAAGCTCATAGCCATTTATTAATAAAAAAACATAACCACACATCATGGCTGTTCTTTTATTGGCGTTCGCGAAAGGATGATTTTGGATTAGACTTTCAATAAGAACAGAGGATAGCCTAAACATATCCTCTGTTTGTTCATAATATCTTATTAAGCTAGGTCTAGCTTGTGAAGATTCTAGGTTGCTTTGGTTTAGAACTCGGATTGGCTCATCTGGCGTTTGCGCTTTAATAAGAGCCTCATTGATATAAATTATATCATCAACGGATAAGTAATTTACGCCTTCAAGATGATAACCAAACTCCCTAGACATCGATTACACCTTAGATAATTTATCCATAGCCGTCTCATAACGATCAAATCCAAGGATGAAAGCATTTCTCACCTGATCTTTGTGTGAGCAATTATATCCAACTACCGCTCTAGGAGACGCAATTTTACTTTTGTCACGAGGCGGTATATCTAATCGACTAGCCTTTCTCAGTGCGTGACTCATATGAATATCCTCTTACCAGGATCTCTGGCATATATACAAAATAGACAATTTTGAGGTTATTGCAGTTACTCTGCATGTACAAAACTACCCACACTCTTAGTGGGTACTGGATTATTTTTTGTGAACCTTTCGACCAGCGGCATATTTATAATAGAGTCATCTTGACGTTATTACAACCAAGATTTATCAATTAAAGCTTGTTTTTTTCATTTATAAACGGTTATAGAGGTCTATAAACGCGGTTTTAGGCGTCAGCTACCTACCAATGTCGTCACTCAGCTATCTTCGGACAAGGTTGGGATTAGCGCTTTCAGAAAACGAACCTATCTCTTCCTACTCACCAGTCGACGCTTACCACTGATCAGTTCATCATTGCGACCTCTTATGCATCACCTCTAACGCCTTAGCTTCCATAATGCGGATATCGCTAAAAACGGTCGCTCTATCTTTGATGTTGAGTAAGTCCATTATTTGGTTTAATGGGTTGTAATCCAAGCCTGTGATACCATTCATACCTACACGCCACTGTGTATTCATAGCTGAAAATACTTGATACGAATCCCAAACATCAGGCCACACCTCAACATCATCAATATCAGGCGGAAAGCCAAAAGCGCGCTCGAACTCAGTCGATTCTTTTGAACTCATTCCGCCATACATTGCCTCGGCGACCGTTAGGAGTTTTTTTCGCGGTTACCTAACAGTTCGTTGTAATACGTTGATGAAATAGCACGAGAGGCTGAAGGGTAGTTATCTAACAATATGTTTAAATTTTCTTTGTTATATGGCTCTTCGATCGCCCAGTCAGCAATAATCTGCTCAAAGAACTCAGAAATCGGTTTTTCTCGCATTCCATCAAGCTCACTTACTGAGTGATGTTTAAATGTGAATGTAACTACTTCTGGCTTTTCTTTGCCGGCAACAGGAATTTTAACGTTAGCTTTGAAGGTTGGATTTGGGACGAGTGTAAATTTAGGCATTATCAGTCCTTAAAAAGCCCCTGTTTCGGGGCTGTTGTGAGTATTTATTGATTAAGATGCGTTGGTATAAATCTGCATTTCAGATTTAAGTGAGAATCGCGCTGTTACGTTTTCAACTTCGTTGATAGCGGTGTTTGGCACACGTTGGAATGAAATTGAAGCTGTGTAATAGCGATCTTCTTCTGCGCGTTTATTGAAGAATCGGATTGCAGTAACTTGCTTACTGTCGTCCAATTTTGTTAGCAATTTACGGATAGGCAACTTGGCATCGTGAGCAAAGGTATAAACCTGTACAACACCATTTTTATAGGTATCGATAGTTTCTGCCTGCTCATCTTCAAGAAATTGAACCTCTTGAGTTTGCTGTTCCCCACCTTCGGTAGACAGTGTCATTACCTGTGGCATGACTTCCCATGATAGTACTTTCTTTAATGTTCCTGTACCGCCACCTACAGGGAATACGTTTTTATCACTGGTATCTACACCCTCTAGGGTGACTTTAGATTCAATAACACTTGCAACACGGAACGCACCAGAAGCTTTCTTCCATCCAGATGTCACATGCACAATATCGCCTTTTGCAATGTCGCCCATGTCATCAACTGTTAGAACAGCTTCTTCGGCATTGGTCGCCTCAGTAATTTTAATTTCGTCATCGTATTTACTTGCGACGTAAACACGCGACCCATTAGGAATGTTATAGGCCATTGTTAACCTCTATTTTAGGTATAAAAAAACCGCAATTAAGCGGCGTTATTGGATTGCGTTACATCGATAGGATGCACGAATAGGAATGGTATAATTTGTTTCATCTGAAATTGATGGAAATTGGCTAGGCTCTCCGTTAATGTAGACTCCCTCTCCTAATGTTAATCCGTTCTCCAATTTGGATTTAACATCATCAACAATCGTTGATAGTTGCGAGTCTCCACCCCCTACTTTGCCAACCACGTTAATTTGAATAACACCACGATAAACAGGCATATCCATAGATAACCCAATGTTATCCGTTTCTGCTGGCATAATATGGAGTTGAAGATAGGGATCGTTAATATCGTCAAAAGGGAGATTGGGCCATGCGACTTTTAGGCTTAAATCTTTGCCAATGCTCGCCAACAGCTTTCGTATTTCAGCATTAATTGTCGACTGATTCATGATTTAGTTTCCGATACGGCAGAGTTGAAAAACTGACTAAATTCCTCAGCAGTCACAGCAACCATACCGTTAGGTGCTTGTTTCGAATGCCCCATTTCGAGGCGGTAAGCATAAGGCACGTTGTTTGTAAAATAGATGGCGTTCATTCCCACTTTAAACTGCTCAATAACAACATTACCCTGAGACTTCGTTATATTACCGGCTTTATCAATATTCTCGATCTCACCATCTGCTGGCGAATCAAATGAAACCTGCCAGTTACCCTTAAAGCGACCTCCAGTATAGCCAGGAGGAGAATATTTAGATTTCCATACATCAGGATTACCAACGGGTGACATATCAACGAGCCTAGCAAGTATTTGAATACTGGCTTTTCTTACAACCGTTTCAATATCTGCATTGGATTTATCGATAAATAAGTTAATTGACCTCATAAACTGATCTGACATGTCACGCCCTCAGTTGAGACTGATAGCAGATAATAATATCAGCGGGTTTAACAGGATTCGGCTCATGAACGCGCAACCAAACGCCATCGACAAGCACCTTATCCCCTTTCTGAATATCAGTATCTGGAGGAAGTATCATTTTAATATCCGTAGAGAGAATAAGCGTGCCGTCGATTTCGTAAGGTTTATATTGCGTCTTTACTCCGGTAACAGAAAATAACGTTTCTGGCTCAAAGTGTTCCTGCCCCTCATCATCAACCCAATGCTTACCATCACGCTTAGCCTGATAGGAAACGCCATATTTTTTCAGCATCCGCAGTGCTGTGCTCTGTCCTCGCTGATAAATATTCATCACTACCTCACTGAAAATGTATTAATAGCAAATCCATCCGAGACATCAATCAAGCCAGACAATAAACCTTTTAACCAAAGAAAGTTTGGCGCACCTGTGTTAGTCCCTTCGGCATATTGCACAGTAATAGCGCCTTCAATTCGCTCAGAGGTGATTTCAGCGCCTAACGTGGGCTGCAAGTCACTTTCTACTGATTCAATCGCTAAACGGCATTGAGCTTGGATTAATTGCTTTGGTATCTGATCGCTTGGGATAGTAACGCCGTCACGAGATAACCCTGAGCGTGGGAAAGATAAAGGCTGGTTTGGATTGGTTCGTTTACCTAACCATTTCTGCGACTCAAGATAATCCATTGCCGTGATTAGCAATGCTTCTAACCCACTATCTAGTAAAGTGATATTTCTATCATCAGCGTATTTCTTCAAATCACCCACGCTAGCGTAGCTATTAAATGTTGGAGAGTTCTTATCAGGATCAATCATGCTCACCTCAAAAAAAGAGGGGCGCAAAGCCCCTTAAATTACTCGTCTGGAGAAGTTTTTTCTGTGAATGTAATTGCATCAGTATTTTGCGCAATACCATCAACAGTGGCGGTGACAATAAATTCACCTTGAGCGTCAGAAGTTAATTTCACTGTCGCACCACCAGCCTTGCCCGTCTTAGATGAAGTAACGCTTAATTTACCACCTGTTGTAGACCAATTAACGGTAGCTCCTTCGACTGGAGAGCTACCCTTGGTGTAATTAAGAGTGATCGTTACTGTATCTGTACTGTCAGCGATAGCGGACGTTTTATCCGCTGACAGGGTTACTTTCCCTCTTCGGCAGTCAGTTTAATCATGACGCCAGCGGTTAATTTGTTGCTAGTGAAATGCTTCTTCCAGTTACCTGAGGTGCCTAACTGTGTTAAATCAGGGTTTTTGCCTTTTGATTCATCCCAGCTATAGCCCAGAACGCCAACGTTAACCACGCCTTCACCACGATAACCAATTTCCAAGTTCTCCTTGTCATTGATTTCATAAGAGCGGAAAGTTGGCTCTTGGGATTCAGTGATAGTCACAGCTCCTGGCACTAAACCAAAGATAGCATCTACTGGCGCTGTATCTGTTACCAGTACGGGCTTACCTAATGTGCCAGGCTGCCCACCGTAGATAACCACCCCCGCTTCTTCATACACTTTGTTATCAATGGCCTGATCAACAATATCGAAGTAGGTTGTGGAGTGCATAACGAACAGATTTACACGGTTAAATTTATCGCCGTATTTACGTAAACCTTTGGTCAGCGTTTTCTTACCATCTGTCGCAATATCCGCAGTCACCACCATTTCTTTGTTGTTGCCAATAGCGGCACCTAAAGCAGCTAAAGAGTATTTGATATAACCCTCTAGTGAAGCATCTGCCGCATCGGTACCCACCAGCTCAGAGAACTCCGATACATCACGTCCACGGCGTTTAAATGCTTCTTCTGTCGTTGCATAAGGACCATATTTCCAAGGTGCTTTTACATCAACAGATTCGCCCGCGCCGATTTTTTTGTTCTCTACGGATGCTGTGGAGTTTACATCACGATGCTCAATCGAGCCGCCGATTTGGTAAAATGCACGCTTACGGAAGTCCCCCTCAATAAAAAGGTTATCCAGCACAATTGCGCCATTTGATGCCTGATTGAATAATGCCAAATCATCTTGACGGCGTTCTAAAAACGCAGTTTGTGCTAAATCGTTATAAATTACTAAATCATTATTAGTCGTCGTAGCCATTGCTTATATTTCCTTACTCTTTTGGAAGTTTTAAATATGCGTCACGCCCGTATCGGCGAATATAATCAGCCTTATCACTTGCGGACATTTGAGAACGTTTAAGATGCGCACCACCTTGTTTATGTTTCCCTGCATCTGTACCAGAGGCTGCGGGGAATAAGTGAGGAGCACTTTCTTTTAGGGATTCAATCCATTCAATAGGTGATAATGGCGTGCGACCATCCTTGCCCATGATTGGATTGCCATCTTCATCAACGGCTACGGCCTGACCTTCATCGTTGATCTGAAAAATGCCTTTGGCACGTAAAATTAAATCTTCTTGAGCGCTGGTTAATGCACCCGCTTTCCCTGCTGCGGAACGAATTTCATCGCCTAATACACGAGCACGGAATTTATTTGCAAACGCCTCAGCCCTTTCCACTCGGCTATTGGCTTCTTTCAGTTGTTTATCAACGTCATTGCGTAAGCGCTCAGTACGTTTATTAATGACTTCATCAATTTTGCCGTCAGCGATTAACTTGGCTTCTTCATCATTTTCAAACCGTTTGAGAATTCCACGTACAGCATCGGGATCAATACCATCAAAACGCTTGAGATTATCGTTTTGCTCTTTGAGCTTGCCTAGCAACTCACTGTTTTTAGCCTTTAGCCCTGAAACCTGCTGGTCGATAATAGCTTGAATTTCTGGAGTGATTTCCGGTGTTCCCCCCCCCCCACCTTGCGAGCCATCATCAGCCTGTGAATAGTATTTGCGTTCGATATTCATAAATAACATGTAATTCCCCTTGGGATTGAATGCGCCTTGCGCGTTGTGATAAATCAGCCCTGAGCTGAATTCGGTTAATAAAAAAGGCCACCGAGGTGACCTTGTTAAATGGTTTATTGATTAGCTATATCCAGCCTCTCTAAATGCCTGCTTGTCTATCTCCCTGAGTTGTTCGAGAGAAATAAACTCACCTTTGTCCGTGTAAAATTCGGATGGATGCATACCGCCCTCTTTCATCAACCTGAACCTTGTCTCTCCAAATACCTGTCGCTGTCGCCACTCAGGTTGTCGCTGTATCCAGTCAAGAAAATTAGTATCCGCTGGCACTTGCCCGTCCATTGATGCTCTCGTTCCTGCATCCATCTCATCTAAATCAATGCCTAATTCACGCCATGATTTGGTAACCAGCGTTTCTGTTGATCGGCAATTAAAGTGGATTTTTCCGGGGCCTTGTAGGTAAGGAACTTTATGACCAATAGGCTTACCTTCCAGCGTGTATCTCAACCTATCCCGAATAATGCAATCGTGAGATGTTTTATTATCGAGGGTAGATAACCATTGCTTACAATCAAGAATGTCTTTATTGGCATCAGCAAATTGATCTCGCGCTGTTGCTTGTAAATGGCTAATGGCAGTTTTAGCTATTGTCGTCGCATTAGCTCGGCTTAGTTGCAATACGCCATCTTTATAACCTTGGTTTGCATGCCCTCTGATTTTACGTCCGATTTCTACCGCACTATCACCATTTAAATAACCATTCCGAACAGCGTTATTTATGCGTGTCATGCGATCTGATTCTAATCCATCTGCCCATTCAGAAAGTAATTTCCCTTGAAATGGGCGAGACATAACTGAGGAAAATAGCATTTCCTCTGTAATGCTCATTAGTGGATATTTGCGTAGAACAACATCAGGTAGTAGAGAATCAAAAAGGGATGGGTAATAACCAGCCTCATATAATGTATGCGCTCTCATTTCTTCCGTCAGTAGAGAAAAAGCGCTATCAACAGCTCGCTTATTAATACTTCTAACGCTGGATAGTAACGACTCCAATCTCCTTGCAGTGAAGCTATTAACATCGATAGAGGCATCATCTAAGGCAACAATAAGTGAAGCAGTTAATTCAGCATCAAACTCATTAAGAGCTTTTATCATGCGTCTCGCCACCCCTGTAGAATAGCGACCAGAAAACAGGGAGTGAGCAATCAATTCATCCATTAACCGCTCATTCACTGATCTCATGTCTCACCTACCATTGTTGGCTCTTGATTATTAAGCTCATCCACCACCACATCAACATCATCAGCGGGGTCGATAACATCATATTTTTGCAAACTACGAACCAAATCAGATTTACGCGTTGCGCCAGATTGCCATGCTGCGACGATTTCACGGATCATCGAACTATCGGCAATGTGATTAACGAGGTCTTTGTTAATTTCAAAAGAAATATCTTTCGTGTCTAAACCTAAGTATTCAGCACACCATGTTAGCGATTTACTGCATGCATCGGAAACGTTAGAGCAACAGATGCTCAGGATAGAGGTTTGTGCGTTCTGTTCACCGACAGACTGAATAACCGTTTTAACTTTGCTATCAGCAGAAACCAATTGAGCACCGAGCGCAACCATATAATCGCGCTTACTGTCCATTGCCTCCTTTGCCAGCATGTTAGGTTGAGCCTGAGCGTAACCAAAGAAACCTTTTTCTGGCAACATAATTGGCGAGCGAGAACCAACCATAACGCCTTTCTTTTCTAGATAGTCACGCCATTCTGTTTCTAGCCCACCTAGATAAGGTTGTATTTGCCCACAGAAGAAAACAGAATCTTCATAATCAGCAGAGTTTCGATAATGCCCTAGGTTGATTTTTGCTAACCCTAGCAGTGGGGCCTCATCAATAGTGTGATCATTATTCTGTGCACCAATAAATGTAAATGGAATTTCATTCCACACACCGTTACCAGCACGCGCAGGTATATACTCAGAAGAAATTTCAAAAACGCTACTTCCACTGGGCTTGCGATACACGCGGCAGATAAACTTACCTTCTTCTATCGCCAATACACGGTATTGAATTGCGTCTTTAAATCCAAACCCGTCCTCTTCTTCGACTGTCTCACGCAATACCACCAGCGTTAACATAGTGCGACCATTTATGCGGTCAGTGCGCCAATTAATGATATCTTCAGCTCGATATTGAAATATGTACGGAAGTTTAGAATCACTATTGTAATCAACATATAGCCCGTGTCGCCCTACCTCTAATACCGACTCAAGTGAAGACTGGGCCAATTGATAGATACTTGAACCCGCCCCGTCAGCATCGTCTTTTAAACACGACAGCTTTTCGACAACAGCAACTAAGGGATCTTTTTTAAATGCCATCCCTATCATGCCGTTGCGAGTATTGCCCGTTATTGGATAGAACACCGCACGGTCTTGATAATCTTTATTGCGCTTCTTTTTACGCTCACTATCTTGCTCTTCAAGCTCAGGAAGATAGCTTTTTATATCTTCACCACCTCGACAAACAGAGCGCACTAACTCCCACTGAGGAGCAGCCGTTTTATACTCCGGTCGAGTGAAATCTACATTTGTTGTACTCATCAGAAGGTTGTTCCTAGGTTAATTTCGAATGCTGGGCGGATAGGTTTATGCAATACACGATAGCGAGTAGCATCCCAATCATGATCCTCTTGCTCAGTATCCACATCATCAGGGTTTTTAGAGTCTCTAACTAAAACAGGTACACGGCTAATCCACCCTCGGCAATAATCAAATACATAGAAAGCAGGTTTTTCTGGCATGCCTGACTCTGTTTTTTTACCCTCAATCACCGCCTCAAGCATGTCAGCAAATAAAGACGCTCCGTTAATACGTGAACCTGGGTTCTTGTTTGCTTTCATCCAGCCAACACCTTGAGCTTCCATTTTTTGGGCGATAGAGTCTTCATCATCGCTCGGTGTATAAATAGCGTTATCAGCAGGCCCTTTAATTACCTTTTTACAAATACCCGGCATGATATTTAATTGCCCCTGAGTCTTTCCGTCCTTACTAATTTCACTAGGGATGACGGAATCAACTCCAATTAAACGCTCATCAATCCACTTAATTCCTTTAGCAACATTGGTTGATGACATGTTTAACCCTTTATTCAGCTCATCAGGAGGACAGCCGTACCACTCACCTATCAAAATTAAGGAGCCAGCAGGAGGGCAGAATTTCCTCCCATCAGGTAATGTAGCTTCCGTGCCATCTGATTGCGCCCACCACAGGTTAGAAAATGGCTTTGATTCTCCCCAGTCATGGGAGCGGTCAACAATCCAACTGTCGGGGATCTGAAACGGTTTAATAACGTGATGCGTTGCATTCCAAAGGTGGTCAAAACGCCCACCGCTCGTCACATCCCAAGAACCCTCTACCCACGCTTTGCGACGATTTGGGTCTTTGATACCCATCAATGTTGCAATGTACTGAGGATCTAAGTAAGGGTTTTCCTTGAATGAGCCATGAATAGCGACGCGAGTTAATGTAATTTCCTCATCACGTTCAGTTTGTGGGTTAAAGACTTTTTGCGTTTCACGAATAACTGTTCCACGAGGAGCTGGCTCTATAAATCTTTTCTTTACCCATGTGTGACCAATACCAAATGGATTCGTAGTACTGAATGTTTCTAAAGGGATAGGTTTTAACAGCGAACCATTTTCAAGTGGATAGTCTTCGGGGCGGAATGACGAACGACGACAGGAGAACATCGCTTCATAAAAATCGGCTGATTTTTGCTTGGTTAATTCGTTAAATCCAATAAATGGGAACTCTTGACCATGGTAATCCCAGTAATCATCTGCTTCTTTACCAAATCGGAACAACAGTTCTTCACCTGTCGGCCACACCCAACGTAATTCAGAAGCAGAAGCAAGAAAACGAGCACCATCTTTAAACAGGCGATACATACGCTTCGATTGTGTGATGATGTCAGCGAGGTTTTTATATTCTGTATCAAATATAACACCACGCCAAAATGTGCCATAACCCACTCCAACATTGCGCCTAAAACGCGCCAATTGAGCCGCTGTTTTACCGGGGCCGCGTGTTCCTTCATACAATATTTCGTTACACGGACAACTTAGTGATAAAGACTGAGAGCCGGGCAAAGGTTTCCATACTACGTTGTAATTCATCCACCTAATACCTCACCTTGTTGCTGTTGCGCAGCCTTTTCCCAGTCATCCACATTGTCACAAGATGGAACGGGCATAATGTTATGTGTAGCTTCGACTTTTTGCTCAATTTGCTCTTTGAATGCTTGCACTTTGACGTGCTTACCAAGAAGCTCAAGGTTCTTAACTTTGTCAGGCCATTTTATTTTTTTGAGTAAAGTATCGGTTCCTTCCTCACCTGTAGAAATTGACATGACATCTAAACCGCTTAATGTTGTACGCCAAGCTTTAGGCCAATCCCTTACAGGCTTTAAATCGCCACTCTCGTTGAGTATGTCCAATACATCCATTTGGTCTATTTCAACTAAGCGCTTGAGCACATAATCAGCGTCTACTTCAACACGCTCATTCCTATTTGATTTAAGTTCTTGAATTCTATTTTGGATGTTAACATTTACTAACAATCGGCTTGCTTGTGCGTTAGCAGTTTTCTCGCTGTACCCCGCACGAATAGCCGCTTGTGTAGCGTTTAAATCGATGAGGTACTCGCGACAAAACATTTCTTGTTTGTCGGTGAGTGCCATTTATTTATCTCTAATAAAGGTGTTATATGGGAAATCTTACAATTCATGCGGGATTAGTTAATGGTGATTTAATGCCAATTATTGACGATGACAAAACCTCATCAGAAATCGTTAAGGCATTTACTGGTGATGATACTGGTGCACCACCTAGTTCAGTAACAATAACAGTGATAACAGCCTCAGGGAAAAAAGTGGAAATTTATATCCCTAACAGTAATGCAAATACATCTGTTATGGTTGATGGAAAATCAATTTAATTTTCTACTCTACAATAAGATTAGACTAAAATTATTCTAGTAATAGTTTATGTAAATAAAAAGCCACCTTTTTTGGTGGCCTAGTATTAATATATTCAGCTTTCTAATGCTTCTTGAATTGCATCAGCTAGTTTGCTTACCTCTTCTTTTGCCCAGCTAAGATCACCAGCCATCTTCGCGCCTGTTGTCGAGGAACTACTGGAAGCAGACGCTTTTGCAATCTCAAGAGCGGCCTGAACTGCAAGTAGTCGCTTACGAGCCTTGATGTAATCTTCACCCTCAAGCTTATCAAAATCCATATAACCATT
This sequence comes from Proteus sp. G2609, assembly GCF_963896135.1. Taxonomy (NCBI): domain Bacteria; kingdom Pseudomonadati; phylum Pseudomonadota; class Gammaproteobacteria; order Enterobacterales; family Morganellaceae; genus Proteus; species Proteus sp. G2609. Next base: position 171,431 of record NZ_CAWQNB010000041.1, read on the forward strand.
CAGCATAACTTTCTCCAGATAAAAACAAATGTTTAATAGTTATCTGGGCTAATTAATAAAATTCAAACTACCATATTGATAACTGCCATAGAGATCACATATTCCACCCAATAAAAAAGGCCACTAGGGCCTATTTGGTTTTCTGTTTGTTAACTAACTTGCCTAACTCGCGCTCGACGATTTCAGCAACTATCCTGCCATCATTAACTCTGCCACAGTGTAAGTATTCAAGTGATTGCTGTAATTGACGATGGAGAATGGATAAGTTTGCTTTTTCTTGTTTGGTCATACTTTCTCCTTAGCAAACTTACTTGCCCACACTTTGGCAATATGTAAGCAGTCGTCAAACATTCGCCCTTTTCTACTTGCTTGAGAGCTTCGGCGATAATGATCTACCGCCATGTAACTTGCTCTACGACAAACAGGCAAAGAAAAGCCGAGCTTTTTTAACTCGGCTAGTACGTTCTGCTCTATGAATTGTTCGTGGTTCATGCTGGCTCTTCTCCATCTGGAAAACCCCCTAGGTCAGGAATAGAGAATTGCGTCAGTTTTAAAGCTAGTGCAGTCGCTTCCTTTACTTTCTTTATATCTCTCTTTCGTTGAGCCATTAATCCGCTTCCTTTCTGTCCTCGATGTATGAATGACGCTTTATTAAAGACTTCAATCATATCGTGCATTTTCTGTCCGGTTAATTGTGCAAATTGAGTGATATCTATTGAACCTACATCAATGTTTGATTCTTTTTCAGCTAAGTCAAGCAACCAAATACGAAGGTCTTTAGCCACTTTTGTCCGAGAGAATATCCCAATTAAATAAGCTCCTCTAAGAGAAAATAAACGAAGCTCTTTGGTTAAGTTTTCATAACCTATTGATTTTCCCGAGACCGTCACTTTGGTCGTCATTGTTTCAGTGAATTCATCATTGTGTCGCTGGTATATTTTATTTACCTGCTTAACGTCTTTGTATTCTAACAATTCAGCTAATTGTTCAGCGGTAAGCCAAATTTTCCCATCTTGATTATCAATAGGCGTGACTTTATGACCATTAAAAACTAATGATTTGCTCATGGTGTATTTCCTTATAGAAAAGCGAACCTGTTCACCAGAAATAACCGCCCCACAGAAAACACCATTAACGGTTTTTCTCAGGTTCGACTTTCTGTAAGGTTCTGTGAGTGTTTTTAATTGCGCGGTGAATGCACAGAGTGAAATGCGTAGAGTTCGCAGCTTAACGATACACAGCTAAGCCACTTCTAGTCTGTTCCTAGCAGTCAAGATAGGGATCGACCTCCTTAATGGATAAACGACTTATCTAATTGCTGATATATATATTTACTTAAGCTATACTAAGTAGCTATCGCTACACTTTGATTGATATCTTGCTAGTATTGCCCAGCCTCCCGTGCTGGGCTTTTTTTATTCTTTTGGAATGCTTTTATCCAGCTCTTCACGGAATTGAGTTGGGTTATCGAAACCTTGTGCTGCCATGATATTTATCCATTAAAAAGCCCCTAATTACTTAGGGGCTCGTTGTTGTTCAATTTCCCGTATTGCTTTCTTGTCTGAATTACATTGCTCAATAACCGATAACAGGGAGATGTTTAACATTAACGATTCTCCCCATGTCATTTGTTCGGGTATATAGGGCAATAGACAATTAGCGGTTAGGTGTGCCGGTATCGCTATGTGCTCCACTGGCACGTATTCTTTCTGAATAGTCGTGCATCCTGATAAGAGCGTCATTAGGAATAGCAGTATTGGCACAATCATTATTGATAAGAACAGTTTTGATAACTGTTTTAACTTTTTCAGAATCCACGGCTGACCTATTCCGCTCGTCGCTATTAAGTGATGAGACATTGTTGATAATCTTGAATGTACGGTTGGCGTTTTCTGTAATGACTTGCTGGCGAGATAACTGATTGGTTGCTGTGTTGTAATCTTTGCTCAGTTTGTCGTAGTCATCTATTACCCACCAGAGCCAGAATGCAGATATTGCCAGTAGTCCAGCTAATACCTTAGTTAGCGTATTCATATCACTTAACGCCATTGTGCTCTAACGAGTAGTGATTACCGTCATTGAAACGACCGCCCCATGTACCGCCGATAGATTCCCAATATTCACCAAGCAATTTATGGTCACTTGATGCTGTTAGATATTTACCGTCTTTAAATAGGTTGAAATCCACAGCTAGGCGTTGT
>NZ_CAWQNB010000042.1:0-63375 GCF_963896135.1 Proteus sp. G2609
TTGAGGACTTAAAGGTCAGTAACATGTCTAAATCGGCAAAAGGTACGACAGAACGGCATGGACGGAACGTAAAAGCTAAATCTGGTTTAAACCGCTCAATACTGGAGCAGGGCTGGTATGAAATGCGCCGTCAGCTTGAGTACAAGCAGCTCTGGCGAGGAGGTCAGGTACTGGCAATACCTCCTGCCTACACCAGTCAGAAGTGCGCTTGCTGTGGTCATACAGCAAAGGAAAACCGCCAGTCACAAAGTCAATTCGAGTGCCTTGAATGTGGATATACAGCGAATGCTGATATCAACGGGGCACGTAACATTTTAGCGGCAGGACATGCCGTGCTTGCCTGTGGAGGGAGGGTGCAGTCAGACCGCCCGTCGAAGCAGGAACCCGCCGAGGTGATTCAGACATCAGTCTGAACGCAGTAGGGCTCCACGTCCTTTAGGGCGTGGAGGATGTCAAATGGCACAGCCAAATAGATAAGTTTGATTAGGGCGTTGGTAGTGGCCAACCACCTAATTTTTTCCAGCGGTTAACTAATTCACAAAACAGTAATGATGTACGATTGGTATCGTATAAAGCCCCATGAGCGAGTTTACTATCAAAGGGGATACCTGCAGTAATACAGGCTTTCGCTAAAATAGTTTGTCCTAGTACTAAACCACTTAAAGCCGCAGTATCAAAAGTAGCAAAAGGGTGGAAAGGGTTACGCTTTAAACCTGCTCGCTCAGCTGCCGCCATAACAAAGCTATGATCAAAATTAGCATTATGAGCCACAATGATCGCACGGTTACAGTTGGCGTCTTTCATTCCTTTACGTACCATTTTAAAAATGGCGTGTAACGCTTCATATTCGCTGACAGCACCACGAAGAGGATTTGTAGGATCAATTCCGGTAAATTCTAACGCCGCTGGCTCTAAATTTGCGCCCTCAAAGGGGTCGACATGAAAATGCAATGTATTATCAGGTTTTAACCAACCTTGCTCATCCATTTTTAAAGTGATAGCAGCAATTTCAAGTAAGCCATCTGTTTTGGCATTAAATCCACCCGTTTCAACATCAATAACGACTGGATAGTAACCTCGAAAGCGGTTACATAATTCATTAGGGTTTATTTTATCAGGCATTAAACTGTACTTATCCGATGAAAATAGCACATCAGAAATTAATAATAATCAGGAACCAGAAAAGCAATACACGCCTTTCTGGTTTTACTAATATTTAGTTACCCAGTGCTTGACTGGCACTTTTGTTTTCGATTAATTCAATTTTATATCCATCAGGATCTTCTACAAAGGCGATAATTGTTGTACCACCTTTAACAGGGCCTGCTTCACGGGTAACGTTACCCCCCGCTTGACGGATAGCTTCACAAGTTGCAGCTACATCATCAACCCCTAATGCGACATGGCCAAATGCAGTCCCCATTTCGTAGCTAGTCACACCCCAGTTATAGGTTAATTCAATAACAGCACCGCTACTTTCATCACCATAGCCAACAAAAGCCAACGAGTATTTATATTCCTCATTCTCACTGGTGCGTAGAAGTTGCATACCTAAAACTTTGGTATAAAAATCGATAGAGCGTTGTAAATCGCCTACACGGATCATGGTATGAAGTACTCGCATATAAACCTCTCGTGTTTGTTAAATATGACACCCGACAGTATAAACTGATGGTGTTGTACTATAACGCGTTACAGCCCTATAGTTCAATTTACGCTTTACTCATCAGTATTGTAGTAAATGGGCAGATAATATCTCTTTTTACTATACTCTATAGTAACAAATAATTGGGGAGAATAATCAATGCAAGAACAATTAGAATTCTTCGATATCCCAAGCCCTTGCATTGGTCGATGTGAATCTAATTTACAAGGGTATTGCATTGGTTGTTACCGTAGTCGTCAAGAACGCTTTAGTTGGTCAACGATGAGTCAACAAGAAAAACGAAATGTATTGAGACTTTGTCGACAACGATATTTAAGAGCTCAACAAAAAACAGTGTCTGAAACAGAAAAAGAGAATGAACAGCTGGATTTATTTTAAATTTATTATTTATTTTTAAATTTTAAAATAAAACTAACGTTTTAATATAATTTAATTAGTTTATTGATTGTATTTAGTTAGTTCATTTTATTTAATTTTTAAGGTAAATAATATTCATTGTAAATATTTGTTTTGTTAATGGTTTTTAATTCCGTGAATTGTAAGGTTTTTTTGTTTTCTCGGCTTTTCTTGTGAAATAATAATGATTATTATGTAAAAAAATATAGATTAGTTTTTATAACAAGGTTATTCTTTATAGAGATTCATTCGTGGCGATAAATATACATAATTGGATCTTAAAAATAATTTCCTATCTAATAAATAGGATTCTAATATTATAAAAATAAGATAAAGAGGTCGGCTCATCAATCAATAAATAATGTAATTTACAAAATAGTGTTTTTAATGAACATATCTAAACTTTGTAAAAGCTGAAAGAAAAGCGAATTTAAGGAGGGATAAGTGGAATCAACATTAGGAGCTGATTTAGCGCGTTTAGTTCGATTATGGCGTGCCTTAATTGATCACCGACTCAAGCCATTAAAATTGACCCAAACTCATTGGGTAACGTTGTATAATATTAGTCAACTGCCTCCAGAACAATCTCAAATCCAATTGGCTAAAGCAATTGGTATTGAACAACCATCATTAGTGAGAACTCTCGATCAGTTAGAAGAAAAAAAACTGATTTGTAGACATACTTGTTCAAGTGATCGCAGAGCAAAGCGTATAACGTTAACAAAAGAATCAGAACCTTTTATTTCAGAAGTTTATGCAGTTATTGAGAAGACACGTCAAGAAATATTAAGTGGTATAAAGAAGGAAGAAATAGACAACTTGATTTATCTTATTAAAAAGCTAGAGAAAAATATAATTAGATTACATGACTAATTAAATTGGGCTAATTTACAGCAATTTTATTTCTAATGGTTTTATTTGTAATAATTCTATTTATTATTTAATTTCAAAGGGTTTATTATAATTCTACTAGAGGGTAGATAAGATGATTTTATCTAGGAAGTCTATTATTGTTCTTATAATAAAAGCGTTATCAATTAATAATTGATGATAAAAGGCGAATGATTTTTATCATTAATTAAAGGTAGATAATGCAATGTTTGAATTAATTAATAAGTTATAAAACTGGTTATTATAAGTAAAATAATTTCTATTAATAAAACAGGCAACTAGAATGGTTGCCTGTTTTGCTTATCACACATCTCAAGTAAATAAACTTAGCGTGGAGAAACGGTGAGATTATTACCGTTACCAATCACAGCAACACGTTGACCTTGTCTATAGGCAGTATTGTCTGCTTTTTGTACGACAACTACGGTTTTACCGCTATCTAAACGTACTTCCAATTGCACACCCTTGGTTGTATTTAAAGCACCTTGTGCTTGTTGTCCAGCCATACCACCAGCAATAGCACCCGCTGCGGTTGCTAGGTTACGGCCTGTACCACCACCAATTGTATTACCTAATAAACCACCTAATACGGCACCACCGATAGCACCAAGAACATTTTCATCACTACCGGCTTGAATATTTACTGCACGTACTGAAACAATGGTGCCATAAGTTACGTTTTGTGCTTGTTTAGCTTGACTTGCTGTATAAGTATCACCTGATAAAGAGCTTGTATTTACACAACCAGCCAGCGTTGTCACAGCAAAAAGACCAACAAGTAAATGCTTAAACATAATTACTCCTAATGGAAATCTGATAATAATTTTTCAGATTATATCAATTTAATTTAATATCAGTTATAGCTTATTTTTTGCATATGTCGACACTGATTTTAATCGTATACCTCTTACTATATAGTAAAGAGCGCAAGTAAACACTGAAGAGATTTCCGAAAAAAAGAATATAACATTATATGTTAAAAAGTTGCATCATCTTGATTATAAGGAAAAGGGCATGAAAGCAGGGCGATACATTGGTGTGATGTCTGGTACAAGTTTAGATGGTGTTGATGTGGTGTTGGCCGCCATTAGTAATAAACTGGTTGCTCAACAAGCCAACCATTTTTTACCTTATCCTCAAACCTTGCGTCAACGCATTTTAGCCGTTTGCCAAGGCCAACCTGTGACGTTGCATGAGTTAGGCTTATTAGATGCGCAACTGGGTGAACTCTATGCAAAAGCTATTATGGAATTATTAGCGAAAGCGCGATTAAGTGCTGCTGATATCACGGCGATAGGATGTCATGGTCAAACAATTTGGCATGAGCCAGAAAGTGATATCCCGTTTACCATGCAAATTGGTGATAACAATAGAGTGGCTGCCTTGACAGGAATAACCACTGTCGGGGATTTTCGTCGTCGTGATATGGCATATGGTGGGCAAGGTGCACCATTGGTTCCTGCATTTCATCTTGCAGTATTAGGCCATCCTACAGAAAAACGCATTGTGTTAAATATTGGTGGTATTGCCAATATTTCGCTGCTATTACCTGGCGTTGCAGTGAAAGGATATGACACAGGCCCTGGCAATATGCTGTTAGACAGTTGGAACTGGGTTCATAATCAGACAGCCTATGATGATAATGGGCAATGGGCAGCAACTGGAAATGTGAATACTCAATTATTACAGGAAATGCTGGCAGATCCCTATTTTTCTCGTTCAGCGCCAAAAAGTACGGGACGAGAATATTTTAATACCCAATGGTTACATTATCATTTGGCTAAAGTACCCAATGTATTTCCAGAGGATGTACAGGCAACTTTAGTAGAGCTAACCGCTATCAGTATTGCACAGCAAGTACAACTCAATGGTGGATGTGAGCGTTTATTGGTGTGTGGTGGCGGGGCAAAAAACGGTCAAATTATGCATCGTCTTGCCAGCTTATTACCCGGTACAGAAGTCTCGTTAACGGACAAATATGGTCTTAGTGGCGATGATATGGAAGCATTAGCTTTTGCGTGGTTGGCCGCACGAACAATGGCAAATGAACCCGGCAATTTACCTTCTGTTACAGGGGCATCACGAGAAACAATTTTAGGGGCGATTTATCCTACAAATCCTCGATAAGCGTGATATGCTGAGCACAGTATCTCAAAAGAGAGAGTGAAAAATGACAGATCTGGATTTTATTGATGTTGCTGATCTTCGACGTGAATATATGAAAGGTGGATTACGCCGTCATGAATTAACCGAACAGCCATTAGTTTTATTTGAAAAATGGCTTAAGCAAGCTTGTGAAGCTCGCTTAAGTGATCCTACTGCAATGTGTGTGGCAACCGTTGATGAAAATGGACAACCTTATCAACGTATTGTGCTGTTAAAGCACTTTGATGAGAAAGGTTTAGTTTTTTATACCAACTTAGGTAGCCGTAAAGCGAGTCATTTAGAACATAACCAAAGAGTCAGTTTACTCTTCCCTTGGTATCCTTTAGAGCGACAAGTCTGTTTTTTAGGGAAAGCTGAGAAACTTTCAGCATTTGAAGTCGTAAAATATTTCCATAGTCGTCCTAAAGATAGCCAAATAGCGGCTTGGGCATCAAAACAATCTTCTCGCATTTCTGCCCGAGGGGTGCTTGAAAGTAAGTTTTTGGAGTTAAAACAAAAATTTCAACATGGAGAAGTACCTCTACCCAGTTTCTGGGGAGGATATCGTGTCACTTTTGACTCTGTTGAATTTTGGCAAGGTAGAGAAAATCGTCTACACGATCGCTTTATATACCAAAAATCACCAGAAGGATGGTCTATTGAACGTTTAGCACCTTAATTGGGCTAATAAATTTGTATCAAAAAGGCTTTTTCTACTGGTACTTAATGTAGTGGCGCTTTATGCTATACCACTTGTGTTTCACTTATATTTTAAATAGACAAAAAACAATAAACCGATGGAGTCATTGATGTCTAGCAAGAACCTAATCACACAATTGCAGGAGCGTGGGCTTATCGCTCAGGTCACGGATGAGGCAGCTTTAGTGGAGCGTTTGGAGCAAGGTCCTATCGCTCTCTATTGTGGCTTCGATCCTACCGCTGATAGCCTGCACTTGGGGCATTTGGTTCCTTTGCTGTGTTTAAAACGATTCCAACTAGCCGGGCATAAGCCTGTGGCGTTGGTGGGTGGTGCAACGGGTCTTATTGGTGATCCTAGTTTTAAAGCCACCGAGCGCAAACTGAATACCCAAGATACTGTTCACGAGTGGGTAGAAAAAATTCGTAAACAAGTGTCACCTTTCTTAGATTTCGACCGTGGTGAAAACAGTGCGGAATTAGCAAACAACTATGACTGGTTTGGTCAAATGGATGTGCTAACCTTCCTGCGTGATATCGGTAAACACTTCTCTGTGAACCAAATGATCAACAAAGAAGCGGTTAAACAGCGTTTAAACCGTGACGATGTGGGGATCTCTTTTACTGAATTCGCTTATAATCTGTTACAAGCTTATGACTTTGCGTCATTAAACAAAAACCTCGGTGTCGAGTTACAAATTGGTGGCTCAGATCAGTGGGGTAACATTACTTCGGGTATTGATCTAACTCGCCGTTTCAACCAAAAACAAGTATTTGGTATGACAGTACCTTTAATTACCAAATCTGATGGTACTAAATTTGGTAAAACAGAAGGTGGTGCTGTTTGGTTAGATCCGAAGAAAACGAGCCCATATAAATTCTACCAATTCTGGATCAATACCGCGGATGCGGATGTGTATCGCTTCTTAAAATTCTTCACTTTTATGAGCATTGAGGAGATTAATGCACTGGAAGAGGAAGATAAAAACAGCGGTCAAGCACCTCGCGCCCAACGTGTGTTAGCAGAACAAGTTACACGTTTAGTTCATGGTGAAGAAGGTTTAACTGCCGCTAAACGTATTACCGATAGCCTATTTTCAGGAGCTATTGCAGATTTAACGCAAGCTGATCTTGAACAATTAGCGCAAGATGGTATGCCAACTATTGAGTTAGAAAAAGGCAATGATTTACAACAAGCACTGGTCAATGCAGAATTAGTTCCTTCTCGTGGTCAAGCTCGTACAATGATTGGCTCTAACGCAGTATCTATTAATGGCGAAAAACAGGATAATCCTGAATACGTCTTTGAAGAAAAAGATTTCTTATTTGGTCATTATTCCATTTTACGTCGCGGTAAAAAACATTACTGCCTTGTTATCTGGAAATAATTGACAACAAAAGGGCAACAGTAGGTTGCCCTTTTTTGATAACAATAAATAAATGTGTATACCTCGCCTATGATAATAAAGCTTGGGTGTTGTGTGTATTCACAATAATCGGTTTATGTCATGAAAAATATACTCTCTATTCAATCTCATGTAGTTTTTGGTCACGCAGGTAATAGCGCTGCTGAATTTCCAATGCGCCGTATGGGGGTAAATGTTTGGCCTTTAAATACGGTTCAATTTTCCAACCACACACAATATCCAGAAAAATGGACGGGTTGTGTGATGTCGGCAGAGCATATCACTGAGATCGTTGATGGTATCGCTGCTATTGGTAAATTAGCACAGTGTGATGCGGTATTAAGTGGTTATCTTGGCTCGGCAGAGCAAGGCCGACGCATTGTTGATATTGTAAAAAAAGTCAAACAAGCTAATCCTAACGCATGGTACTTTTGTGATCCGGTTATGGGACATCCTGAAAAAGGTTGTATTGTGCCTCCAGAAGTTTCTGGCGTACTTTGTGAAGATGCCTTGCCCATCAGTGATATTATTGCACCCAACTTATTAGAACTTGAAACATTAGCTGGTGGAGCAACGCTGCATAATGTTGACCAATGTGTAAAAGCGGCCCGTCAATTATGCCAGCAAGGGCCTAAAATTGTATTAGTAAAACATTTATCACGAGCAGGCTTTCGTCATGATCGCTTTGAAATGTTACTGGTGACTGCAGATCACAGTTGGCACGTGAGCCGACCGCTGGTTGATTTTGGTGAACGTCAGCCTGTTGGTGTCGGGGATCTAACCAGTGGTTTAATGCTGGTGGATTTACTAAAAGGTGTTGAGCTAAAAACGGCATTAGAGCATGTTGCTGCTGCTGTTTATGAAGTGATGTTAAAAACTAAAGAGATGAATGAGTACGAGTTACAACTCGTCGCCGCTCAAGATCAAATGGTGCACCCAACCCATAACTTCTGTGCAACGCAGTTAGATTAATCATATTGTTAATATAAAGCGGAAGTCATTAATTTCCGCTTTTTATGTTTATTAATAAGACTTGCCTTTATAGCAACTTACTCTTTTATTAATCCTTCCGTGACTAGTGCACTATGCACATTAGGACGTTGTGCAATACGTGCTAGATAGTCTTGTAAATGGCTTAAGTCGGTTAAATCTAGCGCCACATGAGGTGCCCATTGACTTAACGTAAACAGATACGCATCCGCCACAGTAAAGTGATCACCACAAACACATTTTTGTTTGCTTAGTACATCATTAATATAAACAAATTTACTTTTTAGTTTGTTTTTTACCACAGGGAGATAACTTTCAGGCGTATCAGATGAAAATAGAGGGCCATAGCCTTTATGAACTTCACTGGCAAGAAAGTTTAGCCACTCAATTTGATGATAACGTTCTAATGCTTTTGGTGGGGCAATAAGATTTCTATCTGGCTTCAGATCGGCAAGATACTGCACAATAGCAACACCCTCCGTTAAAATATCACCATTATCTAATTGAAGAACCGGAACTTGCCCTTTAGGGTTGATGGCAAGAAAATCTTTCCCTGACTCTGTTTTTTTGGTGCGTAAATCAATGCGCTCAATAGAAAAGTCGAGACCCGTTTCACGTAGAACGATATGAGGAGAAAGCGAGCAACTACCCGGCGTGTAGTACAATTTCATCTTAAATAACTCCCTATCAATGAGTGGTGATACCCGTGAAGATAAGAAATACCCTCACTAATATTAGATAATAAGGCGTTATAAGAATTTAGCAAACGCAAATCTGGCAAATAAAATAGGCTTTTGTAAATCTGTGAACAGTACAACTTATTCGTGAAAAAAGAAAACCTCGAAGAATTTCGAGGTTTTCAGAAAGAATGTAATGAAATAAAGGGAAATTATTTCAACTCTAATTCATTCATTGCTGCAATGCTAAAACCACCGTCTACGTGAATGATTTCACCGGTGATCCCGCCAGATAAGTCAGAGCATAAGAAAGCTGCAGTATTACCCACATCTTCAGTAGTGACTGTGCGACGTAAAGGGGTGACAGATTCGCAATGGCTTAACATTTTACGGAAATCTTTGATACCAGATGCTGCTAAGGTACGAATTGGACCTGCAGAGATACCGTTAACACGAATACCTTCAGGACCCATAGCATTTGCCATATAACGTACGTTTGCTTCTAGAGAAGCTTTAGCTAACCCCATAACATTATAGTTAGGAATTGCACGCTCAGCACCGAGGTAAGTCAGCGTTAATAATGCAGAGTTTGGATTTAACATTGCACGGCTTGCTTTTGCCATTGCAACAAAGCTATATGCACTGATGTCATGGGCAATTTTAAAGCCTTCACGAGTGACAGCGTTAACATAGTCGCCATCTAATTGGTCAGCAGGTGCGAAACCGATAGAGTGAACAAAACCATCATATTTAGGCCAAACTTTTGCTAGCTCTGCATACATTGCGTCAATGCTTTCATCTTTTGACACATCACACTCTAATACGATGTTAGAATTTAATGAGGCTGCAAACTCTTCAACGCGAGGTTTGAGTTTTTCATTCTGATAAGTAAAAGCCAGTTCAGCGCCTTGATCGTGCATGGCTTTGGCAATACCATAAGCAATTGATAATTTGCTCGCAACACCAGTAATCAGAATGCGTTTGCCGGTCATAAAGCCCATAGCTGTATCCTTGTTTGTTCGTAAATTGCGATAATAACATCATGCAGAATTTTATTTATCTGTTAGGTTATCACGCTTATTGTTAATAAATCGTGGCTGATTCTACCACGACATTTGTAAATTTGTTTAATTTCCCTTGCACCTCCGAGGAGTTGAAGGAAAAGGGTGAAATAATAAACAATTAATATGATGTTAATGCTGTTTAATATTAAGGTAAATCTTGTCGCCAAGCTTCTGCCGTAAGTGCTTCCCCAAAATGACTAGCCACTAATCGACGTGTCACTTCATGTAAAGGTGATGCTAATACCTCAGCGGTGTTACCACGCTCGACCACTTCGCCATTATCCATCACCATGACTTTATCACTAATATGCTTAGTCATTCCTAAATTTTGTGTCACATAGATATAGGCAATTTCATGTGTCTCTTGTAGCTCTAACATCAAATTAATAATTTGTGAACGTAAAGACATATCTAAAGAGGCAATAGCTTCATCCGCTATAATCACCTGTGGCTGTAAAATAAGAGCACGAGCTAAGGCGATCCGCTGGCGTTGTCCTGAGGCAAACATATGTGGATAGTAATTAGCATGTTCTGGTAATAGTCCCACTTGCCGCAAAGTTTGATAAATGCGTTTTTCTCGCTCTATGCCACTAAGTTCGGTATTAAGTCGTAATGGTAAGTCTAATGTTTGCCCGATACGCTGACGTGGATTGAGTGAGTTTGTGGGATCTTGAAATATCATCCGAATGCGTTGACTACGATAAGAGTAATCGCCAAAACTTAATTGATGACCGTTTATAAAAATATCACCACCCGTTGGCTCTGTAACGCCGGATAACATTCTAGCTAATGTTGATTTACCTGAACCATTAGCGCCAATAATCGCCAGTGTTTGCTTCGGTTCAAGAGTGAAACTCACCGGTTTTACCGCTTTCAACTGCTGGCGATGGAATAATCCTGTACGGTAACGAAATGTTTTTGATAAGTTTTTGACTTCAAGTAATTTATCGAACATCTGTCGTCTCCACATTTAATGGGAAATGACAAGCCACCGCATGATTTTTAAATGCACGTAATCGAGGTGCTTCAATACATTGACGTTGTGCATAAGGACAACGAGGGCCTAAACGGCACCCAACAGGTAGGTGCTCTAAAGAGGGGATCGCACCGGGTAGCGTATTTAAACGGCTTTTATGAGGCAAAGAGTTAGTAAAATCAGGAATAGAGCGGATAAGAGCTTGTGTATAAGGATGATAGGGGGTAACCAATAGTTCTTCAGGTATGGCGGTTTCCACTGTCTGACCACAATACATGACCGTAATTTTACTGGCTAATTTACTCATCCACTGCAAATCATGGCTAATTAATAAAATAGTCATATTATTATTTTGATTTAAACGGGTGAGTAAACGAAATATTTGTGTTTGCGTTGCCGGCTCCATCGCATTAGTTGGTTCATCGGCAATCAGTAAACGGGGTTGGTTAGCAATGGCAATGGCTATCATCACTTTTTGGCATTCACCCTCGGTTAACTCATAAGGATAGCTACGCATGATATCTTTATGATCTTTAATACCAACCCGATGAAGTAACTCAATTGCACGGCGTTTTCGCCAATGAAAACGTTGCCACCAGTGGCCTTTAAATGTCCAACCAGGGATCGCTTGAATAAGCTGGTGTTCAATTTTGGTCGCCGGATCAAGACAAGATTGAGGCTCTTGGAAAATCATCGACACATTATGACCAATCACCCGACGACGTGCTCTTGGTGATAATTTAAGTAAATCAATATCATCGAACCGAAAGCGATCCGCAGTCACTTTAATATTATCTTTAGTCACGCCACAAATTGCCTTAGCGATCAAACTTTTTCCGGAGCCAGATTCACCGACTAAACCTCTCACTTCTCCCTCACTGAGGGTAATGGAAACGCGATCTACCGCTTTTACCGGGCCATCGGGTGTCATAAACTCAATAGTTAGGTTGCGTATGTCTAATAACGGCATTATTCCACCCCCTCATTAATGGCACGTTGTAAGCCATCCCCTAATAAATTGACAAGTAATACACTGATCATAATGGTGGCTCCGGGGATAAGGACTGTCCAAGGTGCAGCATAGATTAACTCTAGGGAATCGCCGAGCATCGCCCCCCATTCAGGTGAAGGTAATTGAGCGCCTAAATTCAGAAACCCTAATGCCGTGATATCTAATATTGCGATAGAAAAAGCCCGAGTTAATTCAGAAACCAATACTGGGGTAATATTCGGCAATACGGTATACCATAAAATAGAGATATTTGATGCACCATCAAGACGTGAGGCAATAACGTACTCTTTATTTAATTCATCATTTACCGCTGAATAGATCATTCTCACTAAGCGGGGGAGTAGTGCTAGCCAAATTGCTATCATGGCGTGCTCTAAACTTGCCCCTACAAAAGCGACCACAATAATGGCTAATAAGAGTGATGGAATGGATAACAGTGTATCTAAAATATGATTTAACACTGCGGATTTTAGGCCGTGGGTCATTCCTGCAAGGCAACCCATAATTAACCCCATAAGTGTCGCCGCAAAGGTGACAATAAAAGCGCCACCAAAGGTCATACTCGTACCAATTAAAATACGGCTAAAGACATCGCGCCCTAAATCATCAGTACCAAAAAAGAAGGTGACATTACCGTTTTGATACCAAGAAGGCGGTGTTAATTGATGACCGAAGAATTGTTGGTCGAGTGCATAAGGCGCAATATAAGGACCAACAATACTTAATATTAACAGGAAGATAACACCATAAAAGCCCACCATGGAGAGAATATCTTTAGAAAAACATTGCCAAATCACCGCAGCTGGTGATGGTGTTTTTTTCTCTTTATAAAACTGGCTATCTAAAGGCATATCCCACCTTGTGTTTCATTGGATTACTCATCGCACCGACAATATCTGATAACACATTGACGATGATAACCATTGAACCAACAACCATAACACCGGCTGAAATAGCCGAATAGTCTTGTTGGCGAATGGCCGTTACTAGCCAACGGCCTAATCCTGGCCAGTTAAAAACAATTTCGGTCACCATCGTTAGTGTTAACATGGTAGAAAACTGTAAGCCTAATTTGGGAATAATAGGGGGTAATGCATTATGTAGAATATGACGGCGAATAATAGTAAAGCGTGATAAGCCACGGGTTGCCGCTGCTTTCACATAATTCTCAACCATGATCTCTTCTGTACTATTACGCATCAACCTAATAACTTCCGTAGTAGGAGCAATAGCTAGTGTAGTCACGGGTAGAATTAAATGTTGCAAAACGTTTATGATCATCTGTTGACGATAAGGCGAATCCGATAGCCAAGCATCAACGACTGCGATCCCCGTTATAGGCTGTAAGTTATACAGTAAATCAATACGGCCTGAAACAGGTAGCCAACCTAGCTTTAATGAAAAGAAAAGTGTCAGTAATAATGCAAGACCAAAGACCGGAACTGAAAAGCCCAAAAGTGCGAGGTGGCTAATAAAAGTATCTGCAGGTTTATTGCGCCATACACCCGCGATGATCCCCGCAGGAATGCCGATAAGTAGGGCAAAGATAAATGCCAATGCACATAACTCCATAGTGGCAGGGAATGCTTCAATAAGTTGTGCTTTAATGGGTTCGCCATTAATTGAAGAAATTCCAAAATCAAAATGGAACATATTGTGGGTATAAAAAAAGTAGGCATCAAATAAAGAAGCACCACTTAACGGCCCATTGGGTGTGTAATAGCTGAGACTAAAACTCACCAGTGACAAGAAAAAGAGCGTCACAATTAATAACAGTAAGCGACGTATCGAGTAGATAATCATGGGTTTGTTGTAGCCTCTTGGTTGTGACTATCCTCATCAACTTCTGCTTCGCGATACACACCGGCAAAAGAAGCGTTACCAAATGTACTTAATACAAGTCCTTTAATATCATAACGATAAGCCTGCATACGTAAAGAATTAGCTAATGGTAAAACCGGTAGCTCTTGCGCTAAAATATCTTGTGCTTGGTGATAATAGTCTATACGAGAGGCCAGTTGTTGGCTATAAAGCGCCTGTTGTAGCACATTGTCAAATGCCGGTGAGCACCAATGACTTAAATTGGTTTGCGAACTAATAGCCGCACAACTAAATAATGGGCGGAAAAAACTATCGGGGTCGTTACTGTCCGTTGACCATCCTGATAAAGTCATATCATGAGTTCTATCCATCAAACTGGTTTCTTGATAGCGACCTTCTATAGGTCGAATATTCATTTGGATACCTACTTGGGCTAAATCAGCTTGAATTAATTCAGCCATTTTTAACGGGCTGGGATTATAAGATTGCGGAGCACTGGGAACCCAAAGGTTTAATTTAAGTCCTTCAAGTCCCAACTCTTTTAATATTTGCTTCGATTTTTCAGGATTATATTCGGTAATTTTAGCACGATTATCATAAGCCCAAGAGGCACGAGGTAAAACCGATGCGGCTGTTTCAGCCGTACCGTAATAAATAGATCCCATTAGTCGTTCATTATTAATCGCATAAGCGATGGCTTGACGCACTTTTAGATCGTTAAACGGTGGCTTATTAGTATTAAACGCAAGATAAGCAATATTCATTCCTGAACGTAATGTAAGGCGTAAACGAGGATCATCACGTAAGACCTTTAATTGGCTTGCCGCAGGATAGGCCAATACATCACACTCTCCCGTTAAGAGTTTAGATATACGTCCAGTACCGCCTGCACCCGTGTCTATAACCACTTGTTGCATTTTGGGCTGACCTTTCCAGTATTGCTCATTTCTCAGTAATCGAACAAATTGGCCTGGCTGAAATTCATCAAGATAAAAAGGCCCTGAGCCTACAGGTTTCCAATCAAGTTGCGATTGATTACCCGATTTTTCAAGGTTACTGGCATATTCTTCTGAAAGGATAGGCGCATAATGGGTTGCTAAATGCCATAAAAAAGAAGCATCAGGAGATTTTAGATTAAATTCAACAGTGTATTTGCCTAACTTTTTAATTGATTTGATATTATCAGCCAAACTTAAACTATCAAAATAGGGGTATTTACCACCATTAACTTGATTATAAGGATTATTGGCAGAAAACATGCGCTCAAAACTAAAGATAACATCGTCTGCGGTGAGTTTACGTGTAGGCGTAAACCAAGGTGTTGTCTGGAATGACACATTTTTACGCAAATAAAAGCGATAAGTTGCGCCATTATCGAGAGACTCCCAACGTGCGGCAATTTCAGGGATCAAACGATAGGTATAAGGGTCAACATCTAAAAGACGATCGTAAAGTTGCGCGGCTAGGGGATCAATAATTAATCCACTACTCGAAAGTTGAGGATTAAACGTATTTACACTGCCATCAACACAATAGACAAAGCCATTTTGATGAATGTTTGTAGGCTCTTGCGCGACAGATAGCTCTGTAGCTTTGGTAGCTATCTCTGCCATACAAGTCATACTTATTGAAGCCAGTAGCATAGTACTAATAAGTAAAATAGGGCGCATAATTATGTCTTTTAGATAAACGATTTGGCTATTGTAACTTAAAAAACTGGCTAGCCCAAAATTGTCAAAAAAAACAAATTGAGAAAAATTCTCAATAAAAAGCTTTACAAACGCTAATGATAAAGATTATCATCCGTATTGTCCTTTGGCGATAGAGGTTTTTCGCACAAGGGCACGACATTGCTCACATTGCTTCCAGTATTATTTTACTAGCCAGCTCGGGTGCTGGCTTTTTTTTTGTCTGTCTTTGCTCATCTTATTTACAAAACTAGACCGACAATTTTATGTGATGTTTTTTTATTAATCCGCGTAATTGATCATAGCTCAATGCTAATTTTTCTGCCGCCATCTTCTGGTTATAACGACTCTCTTTCAATGCTTGCTCTAGTAAGTTTTTTTCTGTGCTATGTTGCCATTGGCGTAAATCTAGCGGTAATGGTGGTAATGAAAAGATCATCTCCTTTTGAGGCTGAGGTTGCTCAGCTATGGTTGAAGACGAAAAGCGCGCAAAAGGGTCGATAATAATATTATCCAGTTCACGCTCACTGGTGCCATGGCGATAAACAGAACGTTCAACCACATTTTTTAGTTCGCGAATATTCCCCGGCCAACGGTAATCTAAAAGAATTTGGCGGGCATTGTCACTAAAACCGGGGAAAAAGGGCAACCCTAACTCTTGGCACATAGCAATCGCAAAGTTTTCAGCCAGTAGCATAATATCGGCTTTACGCTCTCTTAAAGGGGGCAGACGAATTACGTCAAAGGCCAATCTATCCAGTAAATCAGCACGAAATTTACCCTCGTCCGCCATTGCCGGTAGATCTGCGTTAGTGGCACAGATAAGGCGCACATCGACATGCAGCGATTGACTACCTCCCACTCGTTCTAAATGGCCATACTCAATAACGCGTAGCAACTTTTCTTGCACCAGCATCGGTGCAGTGGCTAGCTCATCAAGAAAAAGAGAGCCGCCATCGGCACGCTCAAAACGTCCTTGATGGCGGTTTTTCGCTCCGGTAAATGCCCCCGCTTCATGACCAAACAGCTCTGAATCAAGCAAATTATCGTTTAATGCCGAACAGTTAATGGAAATAAATGGTCCTTGCCACCAAGGTGATAAATAGTGTAATCGATGAGCGATAAGCTCTTTACCAGTACCACGTTCACCAATAATCAACACCGGTTTTTTGAGTTGAGCGAGGGCTGAGGTTTGTTCTAAAACATCGATAAAATGACTATCAACACCAATTATTGTCTCTAAATTCTCTTGCATTGGTTAAAATCACCATATTGAGGTATTTCTCACCAGTCTATCAGTAGTGTGAAAAATAGGCGAGGAAAAATAAAATGTTATTTATTAATGTGTTAAGTTGTTTTGAAAAGTTGGCACGCAAATTGTATTAACTATAGCAACTGGGCGTTATTGTTAATAACGCTATTTAATCAACACTCAAGGCTATTATTTATCATAGCTATTAAGGATAACATCATGGGTATATTTTCACGTTTTGCTGATATTATTAATGCCAACATCGCTTCTTTGCTGGATAAAGCAGAAGATCCTGAAAAAATGATCCGCTTAATGATCCAAGAAATGGAAGACATGTTAGTTGAGATCAGAACAACTTCTGCACGCACGCTAGCAGAGAAAAAAAGCTTAGAGCGCCGTATTGAGCAAGCAGAAAAACAAATTAAAGATTGGCAAGATAAAGCGGAACTCGCGCTGATTAAAGATAAAGAAGATTTAGCACGTGCGGCGTTAATTGAAAAACAACGTGTTGCTTCAATGTGCGATACCTTAAAACACGAACTAATTATCATTGATGAAACATTAGATCGCCTTAAAGGTGAAATCAGTGAATTAGAAAATAAACTGACAGAAACGCGTGCTAAACAGCAATCGTTAGTGGTTCGCCACCAAGCTGCAAACTCTTCACGTCAGGTTCGTCGTCAATTAGATAGCGGTAAAATGGATGCGGCAATGGCGCGCTTTGAACAATTTGAGCGTCGAATTGATCATATGGAAGGCGAAGCGCAAAGCTATGGATTAGGTAAAGAAAAATCATTAGAACAACAGTTTGCTGAGTTGAAAGCCGATGATGAAATTAGCGCGCAATTAGCGGCATTAAAAGCTAAAATCAATACTAATAAAGAGTAACAGCAAGCGTAATAACCATCTTATAAAGGATATGTAATGGGCTATATATTTCTGGGAATACCACTGACAATTTTTGTGTTATTTATTCTTCCTATTTGGTTATGGTTGCACTATAACAGCCAAAAAGGGGGAGGGAAGGTTCAGTTAACCCAACAAGAAATGCAGCGACTGAGCGCGCTGGTGGATAAAGCTCAGCAAATGCAGGAACGCATTAAGACATTAGAAGATATTCTTGATGCAGAACATCCTAACTGGAGGCAATCATAATGACGATGCAGAGCAAATCATTGTATCGCTTGCCACAAGAAGGCATGATCCGTGGCGTATGTGCTGGGCTTGCCCATTATTTTAATATTCCTGTGCTATTAGTCAGGGTTATTGCGGTGATTGCACTCTTTGCTGGTTTTTTTGGCTTAACCATTGTTGTTTATCTTGTTTTAAGTTTCTTTATGGAGCCTGCACCTGATAATTATAACCAACATCAGGAACAGCAAGAGGATTTAAAAGCTATTTTAAAAGAAGTGGATAGTCAATTAACAAAAGGTGAAAAACGTTTACAACAAATGGAACGTTATATTACTTCTTCGACTTATCAGCTCAATAAACGCTTTCAAGATTTATAATTTTCTTGCCACTTAATCTAATATGACGCTCCAATACTAGGAGCGTCTTTATTTGGATATAAACCATTTGCTTATTAAGGAGGAATGATGAATTCCACTTTGATACCGACAACCGTTAAAACAAATAAACTCACTAAATGGGCGAAAAAAGGGGTAACATTTGCTTTAACGTTATTAACTTTATTTGGGCCAGCCGCAATAACCGGCGGTATATTAAAACGTGTGAGTTATAAACCGTTACGTTGGTTGGTTCTATTGATAGCTGAGCCTATGATAAAAATGGGGCTAGATAAGTTATCGCGTCACGTGTCTTGGGAGAAACATGAAACGCTTACAAAATGAACTAACTGCACTGATTAATCGAGGCGTAGATAGGCATTTACGCCTCGCTGTTACAGGGTTAAGCCGCAGTGGTAAAACAGCCTTTATTACCTCTTTAGTCAATCAACTCACCAATGTACATAGTGGGGCGCGTTTACCTTTATTTTCTGCGGCACGCAACCAACAGTTATTAGGGGTTAAACGTATACCGCAACATAACTTAAGTATTCCACGCTTTACTTATGATGAAGCTATGGAGTCACTTTACCATACGCCTCCTAGCTGGCCTGTTCCCACTAAAGGTGTCAGTGAAATACGTTTGCAATTACGCTATCGCTCTCATGAGTCTTTAACGCGTTTTATAAAAGAGACTTCATCGCTCTATTTAGAAATTGTTGATTATCCCGGTGAATGGTTACTTGATTTACCTATGCTTGAGCAAGACTATTTTGAATGGTCTGAGCAGATGAATAGAATTAATCAACAACGAACGGCACCTGTGCAACAGTGGCAGTCGTTAATAAAAAAATGTGATCCCTTTGCCCCTGCTGATGAAACGCTGTTAGCCGAGATCGCCGCAGCTTATACTGAATACTTATTAGCCTGTAAAAAACAGGGACTACATTTTATTCAACCGGGACGCTTTGTTTTACCGGGGGAATTATCCGGCGCGCCTGTTTTACAATTTTTCCCTTGGGCTGACTTAACGCAATACGATAGTGCTAAATTAAAAAATGCTGATAAAAAAACCAATATTGGTATGTTAAAAAAGCGCTATGAATATTATGGTCAACATATTGTAAAAGGATTTTATCGCGACCATTTTCAAGGGTTTGACAGACAAATTGTCTTAGTCGATTGCCTACAACCCCTAAATCAAGGTGCGGATGTTTTTAATGATATGAGACAAGCGCTCACACAATTAATGCGCAGCTTTCATTATGGCAAACGAACCTTATTAAGACGTTTATTCTCCCCCTGTATTGATAAACTGCTATTTGCAGCCACTAAGGCTGACCATATCACGCCAGATCAGCATGAAAATTTAGTCTCTTTGTTACAGCAACTTATTCAAGATGCGAAACAGAATGCTATTTTTGAAGGAATAAGCATTGATTGTATGGGGCTTGCTTCTATTGCTGCCACAGAAAGTGGCATTGTCGATCATCATGGTGAAAAAATCCCAGCCGTAAAAGGCTACCGACTAACGGATAATCAGCCGCTCGTTTATTTTCCAGGAGAAGTTCCTAAGAGATTGCCTGAAAAGGCATTTTGGCAAAAGCAAGGATTTAGTTTTGAATCTTTCCGGCCTCAACAAATATCGAGAGACAGTGCCGTTCCCCATATTCGTATGGATAGTGCCTTGGAGTTTTTATTAGGGGATAAACTAAAATGAATGAGCCATTAAAATCACGTATTGATTTTAAACAATCAACCTTACAAAACGAAGAAATTAGCTTAAAAAAAGGGCTTGATTTCAATCAAGATGAACAATTTGTTCCCTACAATCCGCAATTAGAGGCACAGGAAAATGAAGGGCGTTTAGAAGGTGAGATCCAATCGGCCCTAAAGCCTAGAAAAAGTTTATGGAAACGCTTAATAACAGTGGCGAGTACTATTTTAGGTGTTAGTGTTATTGCTCAAGCGGGACAGTGGATCTATCAATCATGGATAAATTCTGATTGGATTGCTTTAGGCGCAGCCAGTGCGGGAGGATTAATTGTTATTGCGGGTATGGGATCGGTAATTACTGAGTGGCGTCGTATTTATCGTTTACGCCAACGGGCTGACGAGCGTGATAAAGCGAGAGAATTACTCTATAGTCATGCAATAGGGAATGGTCGCCCTTTTTGTGAAGATTTAGCCAAACAAGCAGGTATTAATTCACAACATCCTGCTTATATTCGTTGGCAAAGTACATTACATGATACGCATAACGATAGAGAAATTTTAGAATTATATAGCCAATTAGTACAACCGATTTTAGATAAGCAAGCACGGGCTGAAATTAGTCGTTCTGCAGCGGAATCAACCCTTATGATTGCAGTAAGTCCATTAGCAATGGTGGATATGGCGTTTATTGGTTGGAGAAATATTCGGTTAATTAATCGTATTGCACAAATATATGGTATTGAACTTGGTTACTATAGCCGACTAAAGCTATTTCGCTTGGTACTCGTCAATATTGCGTTTGCTGGGGCGACTGAATTAGTGAGAGAAGTGGGAATGGATTGGCTTTCACAAGATTTGGCTGCTCGGTTATCCACGCGTGCTGCTCAAGGTATTGGCGCTGGATTATTAACTGCCCGATTGGGAATTAAAGCAATGGAGTTATGCCGTCCATTACCCTGGATTGATAATAAGCCTAAATTGAGTGACTTTAGAAAAGAGCTTATCGGTCAATTAAAAAATACATTAGGTAATAAGAAGAAAGAGTGAGTTATCTATCAATATATTCTTGAATTCAAGATAAATTGAATAGCCTCAACAATAAGTATTATTGTTGAGGTTTTTTTATCGCTAAATTAATTGTTAGTGTATATAAAAGTGATATGTGTATGGGCAAGGAAATAATTTATTTCTATCAAAAAATATACATTTTATTGTTGTAAAGTTAGTTGGTATTACATTGGTAAAAAAATAGTTATAAGTAAAGATTAATAGCTTTAAGGTGCTTGGTTAACTCATTGTATTTGTTTGTTTTTATTTCTTTTTTAACATTTAGCTAACGTTTTTTCTTTTTTTGATAGTAAAGCTTATTTACTTTAGTATGATAAATAGCGTCAACATAATATAAATGTATAACTGCCATGATGTTTAATATTAAATTATTAGCTGGTTAGTATTTTATATAATAGTGTTTTTATATTAGTTTATATCTAAAGTACGAGGAAAGAAAAATGAAGATTGAAACAATAAAAAAACTTTCAAAACAAAGACGCAAGTTTTATATTGGTTCTTCTTTGAATATTACTCATATTAACCGTCAATTGGCCTTTTTAACGCCTATTTTGGATGATGCAATTGATAAAATAAAATATGCACAACAAAAGCAAGCTCTATTATCACCAATTAAAGAAACGGCACAGATCTTTGAGTATGTAAAAAACAATAATAAAAAGAAAGCAGCGATATATGCACTAGATTATCTCATTTTTTGTTTTTCTCATGGTTGTTGTACAATCAAAAAATTTATAAGAAGAGAACTTATGTTTTTATTGGAAAGGATCAAGCATTTTATCGCTTATGAGTTAAAAGAGATCATTCAACCTTCAACATTTTTCTGTTTTAATTTTTTAAAAGCGTTAAAAAAGCATTTATAATCAAAATATCACCTCTTTTGTGTAAAAATAAATGCTAATAGTGTCAACTTTTGCTGACAAAGCCCTTTATTTAATTGATATTAATGTATAATATCAGCAATTAGTTCAGGGGCACTCAGTATTAAGAAGGTTTAAAATGCGCTTAGAAGTTACCTGTAAAGATCGCATCGGGTTAACCCGCGAATTACTCGATCTGCTTGTATTAAAAAATATCGATTTGCGTGGAATTGAAATCTTTCCTATTGGTCTTATTTATCTAAATTTTTCGCAAATCGATTTTAATATATTTCAACCTTTAATGGCTGAAATCAGAAGAATTGAGGGGGTTATCGATGTTCGTACTGTGGCTTTTATGCCATCAGAGCAAGAGCATCGAGCTATGTGGACACTATTAGAATCAGTACCTGTCCCTGTCTTTTCTATTAATACCAAAGGTCAAATTAAGTTATTAAACCCAGCTACACGGCATCTGTTTGAATTAGATGAAAATGATAAAAATGAAAAATCTTTTAACCAACTGATACCTAACTTTAATATCCATCGCTGGTTAGAACAAAAAGATCCTCATGCTGAAATTATCTCCATCAAATTAAAAAAACAACATTTTGATATGGAGATTGTGCCAATAAAACTGACTGATGATAATCAGTTTAATCATTGTGTTGGTGCACTCATTTTATTGAAATATCGCGGAATAATTCATGAGCATCCGAAATTAATTGTTAATGATAATTCGGGGTTTGAACAAGTTATTGCTGTTAGCACCCCCATGAAACAATTAGTTGAACGCGCTAAGAAAATGGCAAAAATGGATGATCCTTTATTATTAGTGGGGGATACGGGGACGGGCAAAGATCTATTTGCTAAAGCTTGCCACTTATTAAGTCCTCGAGCCAGAGAGCCATTTTTAGGTCTTAACTGTGCCTCTATGCCTGATGATGTGGTTGAAAGTGAGTTATTTGGTTATGCGGCAGGTGCATATCCTAATGCTATCGAAGGTAAAAAAGGCTTTTTTGAACAAGCCAATCGAGGCACTGTTTTGCTGGATGAAATTGGCGAAATGTCGCCACAAATGCAAATTAAACTCCTGCGTTTTTTAAATGATGGTACTTTCCGTCGTGTTGGGGAAGAGCACGAAGTTAAAGTTGATGTTCGAATAATTTGTGCAACACAAAAAAACTTATGGGAATTAGTACAAAAAGGACTATTTAGGGAAGATCTCTATTATCGACTTAATGTATTGACATTAACTCTACCACCGTTGCGGGAAAGAAAAGCGGATATCATGCCGTTAGCACTGCATTTTATTAATCAATATTGTTTAGAGCAGAAAGCATCAAAACCTGTTATTTCCCCTGATTTATCTGCTTATTTAGTACAATATGGCTGGCCTGGTAATGTTCGTCAATTAAGAAACACAATTTATCAAGCCATGGCTCAGTTAGTAGGCAATACATTGCGACCTCAAGATATTGCCTTGCCTGAGCATACTGCGGATACTTTATTTGATGAAGATTTGCTTGAAGGCTCGCTAGATGAAATGACTAAGCGATTTGAAGCTTCTATTTTAAGGCGTTTATATCGTGATTATCCAAGTACACGTAAACTGGCTAAACGTTTAGGTATTTCTCATACCGCGATCGCAAATAAATTACGTGAATATGATTTAACAAGTAAAAAAGCAGATAAAACAGAGAAATAATACTATATTACAATGTGTTAATGGTTTTTATTTAAACAAACGGGCTATATTAGCCCGTTTGTTTTTTACATTACTCGGTATGAATAACGTTATTGTCAATTATTTTAGTACAGCTAATGCTGCGTCATAATTAGGTTCAGTGGTGATTTCATCAACTAATTGGGTGTAGATAACGTTGTTACTTTCATCAAGTACAATCACAGCACGGCTAGTTAATCCCGCTAAAGGACCTGACGTAATCGCGACACCGTAGTTTTCTTTAAATTCCGCACCACGCATTGTTGATAATGTGACAACATTATCTAAACCTTCAGCACCGCAAAAACGTGCTTGTGCAAAAGGTAAATCTGCTGAAATACACAGTACAACGGTATTATTTAATTCGTTGGCGACTTTATTAAATTGGCGAACACTCGCTGCACAAACACCAGTATCTACACTTGGGAAAATATTTAATACTTTACGTTTGCCGGCAAATTGCGCTAAAGAAACATCATTTAGATCTTTACCTACTAAAGAAAAATCGGCTGCTTTTTGGCCTACAGTGGGGAAGTTTCCAGCTAAAGTCACCGCATTACCTTGTAAAGTCACTTGATGTGCCATTGTTGTTCTCCTTTGTTACTTATTGAACTAACCATTATTAATACTAAATTATTAACGATAATATTCGTTAATGCGTAACCATGATTAAAATTTGTCTACATCTCTAAAATAAAAGAGTGAAAACGGTAAAATTGATAAAATTTTTGCAATCAGTGATTGTGCCTTTTTATCAGGCTTTTATAATTATTAAGTTAACTCGCTTATAGACTACAGGACGAAACAGACATGCGCAAAATATTCGTTATATCATGTGCACTTGTCGTTCAAGGATTGCTCATATCACAGGCTAATGCGGCAGTGGTGCCATCAGGAACGATACTCGACAAAAAACAGGAAGTAGTGCGACATTTAAAAGATGAACCCGCATCACTTGATCCCATTAATGCCGTAGGTTTAACGGAGGCTCAAGTTCAACGAGACTTATTTGAAGGATTAGTGATAGAAGATGAGCGAGGGCGTCCCATTCCTGGAGTGGCACAATCATGGCGAACAGAAGATAACCGGGTTTGGATTTTTACATTACGTGATAATGCTAAATGGTCAAATGGCGAAAAGGTAACCGCTTCTGACTTTGTTTATAGTTGGCAAAGATTAGTTGATCCAAAAAATCTTTCTCCTTTTGCTTGGTATGCAGCCCTAGCTTCTATTGAGAATGCCCAAAAAATTATTGATGGTAAATTAAAACCAACCGCGTTAGGTGTGGAAGCCATTGATGAAAAAACGTTAAAAGTTACCTTAGAACGACCTGTTCCTTATTTCCCTAGTTTAGCGACCAATTTTTCACTTTATCCTGTACCTAAACACACAATCGAAAAATACGGTTCAGAATGGATCAAAGTAGGTAATTTAGTCGGCAATGGGGCTTTTATACTAAAAGATCGCGTTGTGAATGAGAAAATTGTGTTAACGCCAAACCCTTACTATTGGGATCACCACAATACGGTGTTAACCAAAGTCACTTTTGTGCCTATTAATCATGAATCACAAGCGACTAAACGTTATTTAGCTGGGGATATTGATATTACAGAGTCTTTTCCTAAACACTTATATCACAAATTGATGAAAGATATTCCTGATCAAGTGTATATCCCTGAGCAGTTAGGTACTTATTATTATGCATTTAATACACAAGCAGGGCCTACCAAAGATATTCGGGTTCGCAAAGCATTAGCTATGGCGATTGATAGAAAAATTATTACAGACAAAGTCCTTGGTACTGGAGAAAAATCAGCGAATCGCTTTACTCCTGATGTGACGGCTAATTTTACACCTGAGCCAACGCTATATGATGAATACAGTCAGGATGAATTAGATAGCCAAGCCAAAATATTGTTATCAGCAGCCGGCTATGGTCCTCATAATCCTTTAACTCTCTCTCTGCTTTATAATAATTCAGAAAATCATCAAAAGATCGCCATTGCTGTCGCTTCTATGTGGAAGAAAAAGTTAGGCGTAAAGGTAAACTTACGCAATCAAGAGTGGAAAACTTATATTGATAGTCGTAATTCAGGTGATTTTGATGTGATAAGAGCATCATGGATAGGCGATTACAATGAACCCTCCACATTCTTATCTTTATTAGGCTCTAAGCATGCTGGAAATATCCCAAAATATCAGAGCCAGCAATATGATGAGATTTTAGTCCAAGCCAATATGACGACAGATGAAGAGGAAAGAAATCGTCTCTATAATCGTGCAGAACAGGTTATTGCGGAAGAGGCGCCTATTGCCCCTATCTATCAGTATACTAATGGTCGTCTAATCAAACCTTGGCTAAAAGGTTATCCCATTGGGAATCCTGAAGATGTCGCTTATAGCCATATGCTGTATGTTATAAAGCACTAAATAAGTGTTACAGGCAATAAGATAAGAAAGCCAAAATATTAGCAAAGAGTACGTAATGATTATTGCGTACTTTTTTTTAGGGGAAGAGAGATAGAGAAAAAAAATCCCTCTGTTATGCAACAGAAGGAGACTCAAAAGGAATAAACATTGCAAAATTATGTTAATATAATTTTGCATGAATGTTTTGACTAATCGTGCAGTTGATGCAAAGTATAAATTTATACTTTTTATTTATAGGTATAACTACTTAATATAGCTTTATAATTATAATTTCAGTGGTCAGTAAACGTATTTTAACAACAAATAAAATTGATAAGATTATTTTTAACTTATGTTATCGCATATTTATAAAACATTAAAAACGATAGCCTAAGGATAATTGGATACTATTTAGTCTAATATTATGTTTGTTTGACTCAGTATCTGAATGTAAATAGCCAAGATTAATGCCTACATTTTTTCTAAGGCTATAATCAATACCCGCTTGAAACATCACATTGGTGGTGTCGACGATAATGGTATCGGTTACCGCAACGCCTGAATAACTTTTATCAACTCGATATTTTAATTTTTTAGGCCCCATTTGGGCGTAGATAGCCAAAGAAGGTGTAATTCGATACGTTGGGCCTATTAACAATGCAGAAACCTTTGCATGTTCATCTTTTGTGCCTAGCTTAAGTGAGCTAGCGTCTATAAAATGGCTTTGATGTGTTGACTTGATATGCAGCAATGAAAGTAACATTCCCCAGTGAATATCGGATCCATAGTGATAACTTATTATTGCACCATTTGCTTTGTGGTTTTTTATTTTTCCATATATATAACCGCCATAAATTGCCTGATTATTCTCAAAAGCATGTAGTAATGGAGAGAAAGGTAAAATAAAGCTTATAAATAAAATAAGATTTTTTTTCATTATCGCGTATCTAATTTGTTGGAGATGGCGATATTTTTAGTGAGTTAATAACATATTTCAAGTTAATTTCTTTGGAATGATTCTTAAAAAAAACTAGCATTCTTATTGAGTTAAAAGAAATTATTTTGGTATTAATAGAAGGGTAATTACTATAATCTTAGATAATATAAGATATTTTATAAATAATCGTTATTATTATTGGATCTTATTTATAATTTATAGCTAAAGGAAAGCGTAATAATAGCGAAATAAACAATGGATCCGAAAATCCATTGTTTAGCTAGTGAGTTACTTACTTTTTATCTAAGATCTCAACCAGTGTATATTTGATGCTTGGTGCATCCGCAGGAGGATTAGGAATATCTGTAACTTTGACTTTTACTTTGTACTGCGTTCCCGCTTGGTAATCAAATCCTTCGATATTTTGATAGAAGAGAGACCATTCACCAGCAGGTAATTCTTTTACTTTCATGCATTTCATTGGCGCAACACCAACACAATCATAAAGCTGAGAGTCAATAAGCAGTGTTTTTGTCGAATCGTTCATAACTTGGGTGTTGGTTCCTGTCGCTGTATTGCATCCTGCTAAAAGTAAAAATAAAGGAATGGTGAGAAACTTTTTCATATTAATAGCCTTATTTCAGGGGCGACAAATTAATTTAATATTTACGTTTATTTTAAGCAAATTTCATTTTTATGACTAATATCTAGTGCCAATCGATAACCTAAATATAGGCATATATTGAAAAATCTATCATAACCTAATAATGAATGCTTATTTTAGTGTAAAAATCTTAAAGTAGAAAATATCTTACTCAATAATGTTGTTGTAGATGGGGGGACGTGATGGCGTTAATCTAGGCTAAATAGTAGCTTGATTTAACCTCTTGCAACATAATCAAATAAAGGCAATATTATTGATTGTTTACATGATTTTAGAAAAAAGCATAAAATTATATTTTAAATGATGGTATCAAGGAGGACGAATAATGAAAAGTGTCAATAACGCTATAATCGAAGATTCTGATGCTATCTATACGGCTCAGCTTAATGGGCATGGCGGAATTATGCCGATCACGGCTAATAGCATAGCAAGTAATGAAAGGCCTTTTTGGGTTCATCTCGATTATCGTAAACCCAAAAGTGATCAGTGGATTAATCAGACTGAGTTACTTCCTCCTATCGCAAAAGATGTGCTTTTAGCTGAAAATGTTCGACCTAAGGCACAGCGTATCGGGGAAGGGGTTATTATTAATTTGCAAACGATTAATAACAACCCCGATGATCGGCCGGATGAACTGATTGCATATCGTATTTATATTAATGGTCAAATGATTATTTCGAGCCGACATCGTCGCGTTAATTCCGTTGATTCGGTGATCCACTCTTTAGAAGTGGGTGATGGTCCAGAAAATAGTGGTAGTTGGTTGATCACTATGGCCGATGCAGTGACAGATGAAATAGGTGATTTTGTTGAAACACTTCATGACCAATTAATTGAGTTGGAAGATATGATCCTCGATCAGCAAATTCCGGCTCGAGGTGAATTGGCATTGCTACGTAAGCAACTGATTGTGTTACGTCGTTATATGGCGCCACAACGTGATGTATTCTCCCGACTTTCTATCGAAAAATTACCTTGGATGAGCGACAGTGATCGCATTAGTTTGGTTGAAATATCAGAACGTCTCTCGCGTCGATTAGAAGATTTAGATAGTAGTATTTCTCGTACAGCCGTTATTGCTGATGAAATTACTTCAATGATGGCAGATGCGATGAACAGACGAACATATACCATGTCATTGATGGCGATGCTATTTTTGCCTACGACCTTTTTGACAGGACTATTTGGGGTTAATTTAGGGGGGATCCCCGGTAATGAATTTCCTTATGGCTTTGCTATATTTTGCTTTTCACTGTTTTTCTTGATTGTGATTGTTGCTTGGTGGTTAAAGCGTAGTAGGTGGTTGTGAAATTTCAGCAAATTAATCGTAACTAAATGGATTTAAAAAAGAATTCTCTAACTCTGTTTGAGATATATCAATTTTTCAAATGCCAACATCTGGCATTATAACTCTCGCAGGTGAATACAACGTTGAGCGATGAACGTTGTGCTCCATAATTGTAGTTTTTCTCATATTGAGTTCTTAATACAGAATAATTGACCATTATTACACCGATGTTAAATAAACATCGGTTTTTTTTTGCTTATTATTCTCGTCATAAGCAAAGCATATTAAACCCCAGCGCAACGACGATGGTTTGCTAGGGATAATACTGGCTATGCTTATTTTACCTCAACAACATCCAATCTAGCTTGGCTAAAGTCAGGACGCTCATCTTCATCATCGGAAAGAATAGGGCTTGTTGGAATATCATCCTTATCAAATGCTAGATCACCGCCGTTAATAATCTCATCACCCTGTTTGATATTAGCAAAGTCAAATAATTGGGTATCACATAGATGCGAGGGAACAATATTTTGGGTTGCCCTAAACATGGTTTCAATGCGCCCAGGGTAACGTTTATCCCAATCTCTTAGCATCTCTTTGATCACTTGGCGTTGTAAGTTAGGTTGAGAGCCACAAAGATTACACGGAATAATAGGGAAATTTTTTGCTTGAGCAAAACGCTCAATGTCTTTTTCTCGGGCATAAGCCAATGGACGAATAACGATATGTTTTCCGTCATCACTCATTAATTTAGGTGGCATGCCCTTTAGCTTTCCACCATAAAACATGTTCAGAAACAGCGTTTCTAAAATATCATCACGATGGTGACCTAAAGCAATTTTTGTTGCCCCAACTTCGGTGGCTGTACGGTATAAAATACCACGACGTAAGCGAGAGCAAAGTGAACAGGTGGTTTTACCTTCTGGAATGATCTCTTTTACAATACCGTAAGTATTCTCTTCAACAATTTTATACTCTACACCCAGTTGCTCAAGATATTCAGGTAAAATATGCTCAGGGAAGCCCGGCTGTTTTTGATCTAAATTAACGGCAATTAAGGAAAATTGTATTGGCGCGCTTTTTTGCAAATTCATTAAGATAGATAGGAGAGTATAGCTATCTTTCCCGCCAGAAAGGCACACCATGATTTTATCGCCATCTTCAATCATATTAAAATCAGCGATAGCTTGCCCAACGTTACGGCGTAAGCGTTTTTGTAATTTGTTAAAATTATATTGCTCTTTTGGGATGCTCATTTTTTACGGTTCTATATCGTTGCTAAGGTTTTTTAACTTACTTTAAAGAGGTTTTCTGCTTTGTTTTCAATTTGTTGCATGACGTGCTTTATCGGAATAACATAATATCTATGCGTTTAAACGAATAAAGCTAAAAAGCAAAATTTAATCACCACTTATTGCAAGGAAATGATAAGCCGACAATGATAACAGAAGCATCGCGCATTTCGAAACTGCTAAGTAAAATAATCGCCACCCTGTGGGGCTGACTTACTGATCAAGATAGTAATGGGGGAAAAATAGCGATTACTATAAAGATAATCGCTATTGATAACAACAGCCCCTTATTTAAGTCACTAAAGGACGTCTATTTAAGAGGAGAGTGTGGCAAGTTTGGTGGCAAACCCCATAAAAAATAGCCCAACAATACCATTTCCCAGTTTAGCGATATTTTTACGTGAACCGAAGAAACGCGCCAATGCTACACCACCAAAAATAAGAAAAGAGAGATAAACAAAGCTAAATGCTTCAAGCATAGAAGCTAAGATCAAGTAGGATAAACCAGTATGTGCATAGTTAAAGTCGATAAATTGCACAAAAAAGGAGATATAAAACAAAATCGCTTTGGGGTTGGTTAAGCTTAATGTTAATGCCTTACGAAATACATGTTCTTGAATACAGTTTGTCTCAGTATGGCTTTGCTTTTTGGCAAAGAAGTTAGCATGAATAATTTTGATACCGAGATAGAGTAGATAAAAAGCACCTAAGAAACGGACAATAGTAAAAAGCACAGGAGAGGCTTTAATAACTGATGCCACACCGATAAATGC
The DNA here is from genome assembly GCF_963896135.1 of Proteus sp. G2609. Taxonomy (NCBI): domain Bacteria; kingdom Pseudomonadati; phylum Pseudomonadota; class Gammaproteobacteria; order Enterobacterales; family Morganellaceae; genus Proteus; species Proteus sp. G2609. Next base: position 30,919 of record NZ_CAWQNB010000042.1, read on the forward strand.
TAAGAAAATTAAGATAGCATCGCCAATAAAAACCCCTAATGCGGCTCGATAACCTGCACCAACTCCTCTTGATGCACTGGTTTTAAGCACATAAAGGGAATTAGGGCCGGGGACGATAATAATAAAGAACATACCCGCAAGATATGTCCAAATATTGAGCACTCCAAATTGTTCAAGCCACACAGTAACCCCCATACTTTTACTGTACATGATATAAACGTTGACCTGTTATTATATAAAGAGAAACAGAAAAATTTAAACGCCTATTTTTATACACTTTTAGCATAATTATTCGTAAATAATGATTTTTATACAGAAAGTAAGTTGTTTTTTAGTAGAAAATAGGGGGGAAGATCATCGTGATACAGAACAGAAGTGAATAGGGTCAATATTATCTTAAAAAGTAGAGTTTATCTTATTGAATTATCTATTTTTATCAAAAATAATAGCAACATATACACTTGCATATAAAACTAAGGAAATAGATCATGGCAACCACTTTTCTACCTATTGGTCTTTTTGGGCCATTAAACCCTATTGGTTTGGGCGGTATTATGTTTGAATTTTTCTATTATTTTTAATCATAATATAACCTCTATACTAGTAAATAGTACCTCATCACCATTCTATATTAATAGTAAGGGATATTTATGATAAAGGTTATTGCAGAAGATTTTATTAAATCAGGATCAATAGAAACGGTCTTACCACTTTACCAAGAATTGGTGAAAGCTAGCCAACAAGAAGCGCTTTGTATTAGCTATGATTTATTTGTTGATGAGAAAGATCCCGGTCACTTTATTTTTATTGAATCATGGCCAAATAAAGAAGCACTAGATATTCATTGTAATAGTGAACATTTTCGTCGCATCATTCCGATGATTAAACAATATACAAAAGCAGAGTCAAAAATCACTTTAGTCAATAGTGTATTTGATAAAAATATAGATTAATCATTTTATGTCTATATTTTAACGTATTAATAAATAATATATTAATTTGGGCCGCATTATTTATTGCGGCCTTGTTATATGTTGTGAATTATATTGAATAAAGCTCTAAAGGTAAGCCATCGGGATCTTGAAAAAAGGTAAAACGTTTTTGGCTACTAGGATCAATACGTATTGGCTCGCATTGAATATTGTTTTGTTGTAAATAAGCAACTGAAGCATCAAGATCGTCCACTGCAAATGCCACATGGCGTAGACCACGTGCTTCTGGGTAACTTAAACGTGCTGGCGCATCTGGGAAGCTAAATAATTCAATTTGGTAGACTGTACCTAACGCAAGCTCAGCTTTCCAAGATTGTATTTCTTCACGGTATTTTTCATTTAATAGGGTAAGCCCCAGTATTTGACAATAAAAATGTTTGCTGATGGTATAATCAGAACAAATAATCGCCACATGATGAATTTTATTTAATTTTAACATTGATAACTCAACTAATAAAAAAATAACATAAGATAAATTATGCTATAAAGATAGCATAAAATAATAGATTTAATAATATATATTTTATATAAGCGTATGATTTTTTATTTTTATATTTTGGTTAATTTAGAATAATCAAAAACAATAACAATTCTTAATATTTACTTAATGGTGGATAAAAATAATATAAGTTTACTCTAATTAAAGAGAGAGATTTTATTTTCATTTTATTAATAAGAATTTCTTTATAATAAATGTTTTTTATTGTATCTTTTTTATTGTTTAAAGATGCTTAACTTCATAAAAAATATATTTTTTTTAGTTTTTTTGTTATTTTATATAGAGAATAAAAATGAAATTTAATTTTTTGCTTTCAACTTCAATACTCGTTGTTTCTACTCTTTCTTTTAATGCTTATGCAACATTAGAAAATACAGTGTCGATAGGGTATGCTAAATCTAAATTGAAAGTCGATGAAGATTTAATAAATGATAACCTTAAAGGTATTAACTTAAAATATAATCATGAAGTAGCTAATGATTGGGGCGTTATCAGTTCGTTTTCATATGCAAAAAATAAAAATGATGGTTATGATCATTGGGGATATGCAGGTACTTCAAAGATTAGCTACTATTCGTTAACGGCAGGTCCAAGTTACCGCCTTAACAATTATGTCAGTGCATATGGACTAATAGGTTTTGGCTATTTTCATGAAGACTTTCACTACTATGATGAAAGAGAAAAAGAAAATAAGATATCAATGGCTTATGGATTAGGTGTACAAGTAAACCCAATCACTAACTTAGCTATTGATGTTTCTTATGAATACTCCAAACTATATGATATTGATTTTACTACTTGGGTAGTGGGTATCGGTTATCGTTTTTAATCAAAGGTGTCACACACGATAGTCAATATATTTTCTAAGGTCGCTTTTGCGACCTTTTTAGTCTTTATATAAGCTACTTTTAAACAAATTAAAATTGATAAGTTCGCCAGTGTAGTTAAACAGACAATTTGTGTGGTTATTAAGAAGTTAAGATTTCCAAATAATATGGTACATAGGTTGCAGGGGATCACGGCTAATTAATACACGACCAAAAATATCATCAATATCGGCGTTTTCATCCGGTGCAAGACCGATAATCACTTCACTAAACCGGGCTGATGAAACAGGTAAACCGACAATAAATTGCCAATCATTCCCTAATGTAACAACTTCAGCCGCACCTCGTTCTTCAAATTGTAAATTAAAAAGCAGCTGATCGGCTACATCAAGATTATCAGCGGCTTGCGCTAAAAAGAGATCATAGGCTTGTTCTAAAGCTTCTTCTTCACTGATTAAGGTTGGTTGGTTCATGGTCATGCCTATAAATTATGTCAATATTGTCGCGCTATTTATATCGATAGTTAGCTGTTTTCGCTAACTATTTTATTGTTGATATAATTACTGAGCTGATTGTATCACTCTTTCTAGAGAAGTGGGCTAAAGAAATAACAAAGGCGTTCTAACACCCGATTCATAAATGGACGTTTTTCCCATTCATCAAGAGTAAGTTGTGTTGAACGGGCAATATAATCATATTGTACGATGCTAAGATCACTAGCAAAACATTCATCATCAATCACAACAGTTATTTCAAAATTAAGCCATAAACTACGCATATCAAGGTTAACCGAGCCAACCATACTCAGTTGACCATCAACCATCACACTTTTTGTATGTAATAGGCCATCTTCAAATTGAAAAACTTTTACACCCGCCTCAAGTATTTCAGTAAAAAAGGCTCGGCTTGCCCAACGTACCAGGAAAGAGTCATTACTTCGTGGCACAATAATACTGACATCCACACCACGCATAGCGGCGGTTGAAATGGCATGAGCCAGATCGTCACTTGGCACGAAGTAGGGGGTTGTCATGACTAATTCTTTTCTGGCTGAATAGATGGCCGTAATTAATGATTGTTGAATGAGTTCTTCAGGAAAGCCGGGGCCTGAGGCAATCACCTGTGTAGTATGCCCATTTGCTTGTTCAAATGGCATAATATTGTTATCTGGCGGCGGTGGTAAGTGGCGTTCACCGGTTTCCATTTCCCAGTCGAAAGCATAAATAATACCCAGTGTCGTAGAAACAGGGCCTTCCATTCTGACCATAATATCAATCCACTGACCGACACCCGCATCTTGTTTAAAATAGCGTGGGTCGACCATATTCATACTGCCGGTATAGGAAATGTAGTTATCAATTAATACTATTTTACGATGCTGACGTAAGTCCATACGACGCAAGAAGAAACGGAACAGATTGACTTGTAATGACTCGACAAATTCAATGCCGGCGGCTCGCATTCTTGCAGGGCCATTGGTGCGAAAGAAACTACGGCTTCCTGCAGAATCCACCATAATGCGACATTTTACACCACGTTTAGCCGCTTGAATAAGGGCTTCAGTGACTTCCTCTACCAATCCTCCGGATTGCCAGATATAAAACACCATTTCAATATTATCGCGCGCATTATTAATATCACGCGTGATGGCATTTAATGAGTCTTCGCAAGTTGTTAGTAGCTGGATCTTATTACCTTTTACACCATTAATACCTTGGCGTTTAGCGGTTAACTGAAAAATGGGCTCCGCAACATCACTATAGTGTTTAGCGAAAATATGTTTACATTTTTTTAATTCTTCAAGCCAGGCAACTACGGAAGGCCACATCTGCCTAGCATGTTCGACACGGCGTTTACCAAGATGAAGTTCACCAAAGGCAAAATAGGCGATAACACCGACTAAAGGGAGGATATAAATAATCAGTAGCCATGTCATCGTTGAGGTGACAGGTCGTCGATGCATTAGGACACGAAATGTGACCCCTGCGATCAATAGCCAATAGAAGAAAAAAGTTAGCCAACTTAATACAGTATAAAATGTTGTCATAGTAAAGCTATTTTCCGTTGAAAAAGAATCGCATGAATAGGTCGGAGGCAATTTACTAACAATAGTTCATTATTTCTATTATTTGCCAAATGTTGTTATTAAATCAGGATTATTTTCTCTGTCAAATCTCTCTGGTAAGAGATAAACATCAAATAAGTCGCTAGATACTTATTTTGATACATTTTATTTTTGAGAGAAAGGTATAAAGCATAAATAAAAAATAAGGCAAATTATCAATCCCCCCTTGGATCATAAAATGAACGTCCTATAATACACCACTTATTTGAAAAAATAGGTATTGATTGCAATGAGACATAGCAGGAATGAAGTGGCACGTTGGCGAATGATGAGACAAGCGTTACGTCGCCGTCGCCGTTGGTTAGAGGGTCAATCACGCCGTAACTTACGTATTTACCAAATGCGTAAGCTTGATACTTCTAGAAAACATAGAGCGCTGTTGTTCGTGCAATACACCGAACTAAATTGATCTTTAGCTTTTTTAGTTGTTATAGCAATCATTTTGATAAACGTTATTGAATATGATTGCTATTTGCATTTAAACTAGAGGCATTATTTTTTGTTTAGGTGAAATAAGATCAGTTATGCGCTTTAAGCTTTGGGTATTTATATCACTGTGTTTGCATGCCTCGCTTGTTGCGGCTGCCATACTGTATGTTGTAGAAGATAAGCCAATTGCACCAGAACCTATCTCTATACAGATGCTAGCCTTTGCTGCAGATGAGCCAGTAGGAGAGCCTGAGCCTGTAGTTGAAGAGGTGACGCCTCCGGAGCCTGAGCCTGTTGTCGAGCCAGAACCTGAGCCAGAACCAGAACCGATCCCAGATGTAAAACCGGTGATTGAAAAACCGATAGAGAAGAAGCCCGAACCCAAACCAAAACCTAAGCCAAAACCGGTGGAAAAACCAAAGCCACCTGTCGAACGGCCACAGCAACAGCCATTGGCGCTGAACAAGGGAAATGAGATGAAAAATCTTAATCCCAACGCTACACCGAGTAATAAAGGTGAGGAAAAGCCTGTTGCGACAACTAGCCAAGGGGAAGGGAAAGTACCTAATGTGCTTCGCCAAGGGTTACCTATCTATCCTTCTCGTGCCAAGGCTGTGGGTATTGAGGGTTCAATAAAAGTACGCTTTGATATCGATGCCGATGGACGGGTAGATAATGTAGAAATTCTCTCTGCTAACCCAAAAAATGTCTTTGAGCGTGAAGTGAGAAAAGCAATGCGTCAATGGCGTTATGAGAAAATCCCTTATAAAGGTAAAGTGGTTATCATTGATTTTAATATAGATGGTGTTTCTGCAAGTTAATAAGAAGCCATTGATTGATAAAGCTTCACATCACTAAATGATAAAAAAGGCACTTTTGATAAGTGCCTTTTTTGTTGGTTTTATTGAGCTTAAAAAGGTTATTCCATGGTACTTGCTAAGGTAAAATTGGTTTTACCTTCAGGTAGGCGACGAGCGCTATTATTCTCATCGACTGCCACATAAGTAAATACGGCTTCAGTGGCACGATACCGTTGACCTACCGGCTCGGTTGCTACTTTTTTAACCCACACTTCAATATTAACAGTAATTGAAGAGTTACCGGTTTTTAAACAACGAGCATAACAGCAAACGACGTCGCCAACGGCAACAGGTTTTAGAAAGGTAATGCCTGTTACACTTACAGTAACAACGCGACCTAAGGCAATTTCTTTCGCTAAAATGGCACCACCAATGTCCATTTGAGACATTATCCAGCCACCGAAAATATCACCATTGGCGTTAGTATCAGCTGGCATGGCAAGCGTACGTAATACTAGCTCACCATTAGGCAAAGATTGTTGTTCAGTCATGGGGAAATACTATCTATCAATGTTAAAACTAAGGAGACTCCTTTGAGGCAGTCTCCCGATAAAATAGAGGTCATTATTCAGATTTAGATGTCACATCTTTATGTAATACTTTAGATGTTGATGTTGTTCCGTTATCTGATATTTCAGATGTATGACTTTCTGTTGATTCCTCTTTCGTCTCTTCTTCGGGTAACCGGTTGTTCCAGATATACACAACACTAATCACAGTAAAGATTAAGGTTAATATTGTTAACCCAAAGACTTTAAAGTTTACCCAAGTTTCTTGAGATAAAGAAAATGCGACATAAAGATTACCCAGCGCACAAGCTAAAAAGAACAGTACCCAAGCGATATTGAGTTTTTTCCAATTAGTCGCTGGCATCGCTAATTCTTTACCTAGCATTCTTTCCATTAATGTTTTCGGCGTAAAGAGTTGCATCGCAATAAGCACTAGCGCAAAAATGGCGTAGATTGCGGTGACTTTCCATTTAATAAAGACATCTGAATGGAAAGCGATAGTCAATGTACCAAATATCGTTACAACGATTGCGGTGATCAGTGGTGCTTTTTCGACTTTATGGAAAATAAGCCATGTTAAACCGACTGAGATCCATGTTGCTACAATTAATGCGCCAGAAGCATAGAAAATATCTTGCCATTTATAAAAGATAAAAAACACTAATAGTGGAGCGAAATCAAGTAATTGCTTAAGCCAGCCGTTTTTCATAACCGATAGAAACCTATTGTCGTTAAATTTATAAACTAGGTTATTCTAATGCAAAGCGACATGAAAAGGGTAAACAATTGCATATCTTTAATAAGATCAGGCTTATTTATCACAATATGGCGGTTTTATATTAGATTAACTCATTGAATATAAGGTTTAATTTAATCTTGTGTCATTTAAAGATAAAGTATTGATTATGGTAGGAGATTAAAACATCACTCTAGTATATGATTCATTGAGCCATTATCTCTTCACGCGACTTTTTGATGAATGCGCGAAAAAGTAATTCAGATAAGAGGAAATCAATGAACGGAAAAAGAATAATAAAATGGATGCCTGGATTAGGCTTATTGTTTAATTATCAGCGTGAATATCTTGGATATGATATTAAAGCAGGGCTTTCTGTTGCTGCGGTTGCATTGCCTGTTGCTATCGCTTATACCGAATTACTCGGTATCAATGCCATTGTGGGATTATACGCCTGTATCTTACCCATGATCATGTATGCTTTATTTGGCACTTCACGCCAATTAATTACTGGCCCTGATGCTGCAACTTGTGCCGTGATAGCCGCAGTTGTCATCCCTCTTTCTGCGGGGGATGAAAATACCCGTTGGCAACTGGCCATTATAATGACTGCAATGACCGGTTTTTGGTGCATTCTTGCGAGTCATTTTCGCTTTGGCGCATTTACGGACTTTCTCTCTAGACCTATATTACAAGGTCTATTAAATGGCGTTGCCATCACTATCATGGTGGGGCAATTGAGTAAAGTATTTGGTTTTACCACCTCCCCAGAATATTTAATTGAAAAATTACTTGAAGTACCTTTTCGATTAAAAGAAGCACATTGGCCAACACTGTTGATGTCGGCGCTAACCTTAGCATTACTATTAGGTATTCGTCATTTTAGACAACGTTGGCCCGCTCCGTTAATTGCTATGGTGGTGATGACCTATTTAAGTTGGCAATTTGATTTAGTCAATTATGGGATTGCTATTGTTGATAAAGAAGCAGACAACGGTGATCTCTTTTTACCCATCGTTTCAATGAGTGGCTTTCATCTTGGATCACTTCGTGAATTAATTGTTCCTTCCATTAACCTTGCGGTGATTAGTTTTGTTAGCTTTATGATGACGGCAAGAAGTTTTGCTAGCAAAAATGGCTATGATGTTGATGCCGACCAAGAATTAAAGGCATTAGGCATTGCTAATATCGCATCGGCACTTTCGCAGGGATTTGCAGTAAGTGCCGCCAGCAGCCGTACTGCGGTAAATGATTCTGTTGGCGGTAAAACACAATTGGTCTCTATTGTGGCAGCGTTAGTGATTTTAGTTGTGTTGCTTTTTATGACCGACTTTATTGCCTACATTCCGTTATCTTCTTTAGGCGTTGTGCTGATTGTTTCCTCTTGGTCATTGCTAAGTATTCGTCATATTTGGTCTTATCGTAAACGAAATCGACAAGCTTTTACCTTAGCAACGTTTACTTTATTAGCGGTGTTGTTAGCGGGATTGATCAACGGCATTGGTTTTGCTGTGTTACTTGGGTTATTGCAATTTTTACGTATTGTATTCCGCCCAAGTGATCAGTTATTAGGTGTTGATGAACAAGGAATGATCCACTCAATCAACCAAGGTAACGGCATTGAATCGATATCAGGATTGATGATGTATCGTTTTAATTCCCCCTTAACCTATTTCAATGTTGGCTATTTTAAAAAGCGGGTACTACAGCTAGTGGACAGCGCGCCACAACGTCCTGCATGGTTAGCGGTTGATGCTACCGTAAGTTTTACTTATGACGATGTGAGTGTTTTTGCTGTTATTGATGAGCTAATTAGAGAGCTTAGGATCAAAGGCGTTAAATTGGTATTGGCTGGGCGCAGAACAGAATTAAATCGTTGGATTGCACGTAACAAGATCACTATCAATGATGATGATTTAATTATTGCACCCGATCTCTATTTTGTTATTCGTTTATATCAAAGTCGACAACAAATAAAAGAAAAACACAAACAGCAACAACAAGTGCCGTTTGCTGAAGATAACCAAGCTACTTTCATCAGGGATACGGAAACGGGTGGATAGAATGTATAACATGGGGTTTAGTGGCTGGATAGGTGTGTAAGGTTAATTGATTGTTTTTAAATGATTATGTTAATAAAAATGCCGTGCTAATCTATTAATCACATTAGCACGGCATTGTTTGCTGCGAGGGGGTTACTTGGTGATATATTTATTTTCAGTCAGCATAAACAGACGGAATAGATAAATAATCATCCATGCAGACGTAATATTCTTTAAAAAATAATATAAAAATTTGTGGATCATGTTAGGCAATTCACCCGTAATATTGCTTAAGAAGCCAATCCCAAATTGTAATAAAATCCAAATTCCTAAGGCAGGGATCAGCGCCCCTGATTCACCAAAGCCCATTTTCCAGCCTAGACGTATTGCGCTACCAATAGATTGTTGGCGTACCAGTACGACTGGCGCTAGTGCAAATCCCACTAATAAAATGATACCAGGGATAATCAACATAAAGCCTGCACTAATTAAAATAGAGCAGAGCAAAATTAGCAGAAACATCTTCGGTAAACGGGGTAAGCTGGCATTAAACGTTTGGTTCAATGTCACGTTATGACCGGCAGAAAGTGCCATTGCCAACATTAAAATCACTAAAACCAGAATACTTTGCTGAAAAAGCTCAAAAACATAGACCAGTAAGACCTTTTGAAATACCCCAATAACACTGTTATTCATCGCTTCTAATTCAGCGGGTGAGACATCAGCGAATCTGGTTTTTTGAAAATTAATAATAAAGTCATTAATTATTTGTGATTCTTGTGCATTAGGGCCAACCAATAGATATATGACAGCTAAAATGAGGGCCAAAACTGCAGATAGCGTGATAATGCTACGTTGTTCATTTTTATAAAAGTTAAGACTATCACGGTAGATTGTGCGTGCCGGGGTAGGCATGAAACTGCTCCTATACAAATAGACTAAGTCAATGGGACATATTGTACCTTTTAAGACAACAAAAAGGGATCATTTCTGTTATTTCTATAGCTATTGTTATTGAAAGGTTTTTTTCATTCGTTTGGTGAATGAAAATTAAATAATCAAATCAGATGAAACATTAAATTAACAATTAAATAACGATGTTGTCAAATATCATCTTTTAATGAGGTTCTTTTATTTAATGATTCTTAAAAACAATAAATTTAATTATAAGAAAATATTGTATTAATGCTAAATTTGATGTGGATCAATTATAAATAATCAGCATCATAAATAATAAAGAGAGGAATAACACTTTCTGCAAAAATAATTCCAAAGTTGTGATCGGCATTAGATCATAATTACTTATTAATGGGTATATTTTAGCGGAGATTTTACTTATTACAGGAATGGGTTAAATAATGAAAAAACTTTCTGCGCTTATTCTAGCGGCTGCAACACTTGCACCGTCTATTTCTTTTGCTCATCAAGCGGGTGATTTTTTATTCCGTGCGGGTACTGCAACAGTTCGTCCTAATACAGGTTCAGATACTATATTAGGTGGGCATTTTGATGCTAATAACAACACTCAATTAGGTTTAACCTTTGGTTATATGGTAACTGATAATATTGGGGTTGAGTTATTAGCAGCAACACCTTTTGAGCATAAAGTTTCTTTAACTGGTGTGGGTGAAATTGCTAAAGTTAAACATTTACCGCCAACATTAATGGCACAGTATTACTTTGGTGGTGCTGAAGATAAATTACGCCCTTATTTAGGTGCAGGTCTAAACTTTACGACCTTCTTTGATGAAAAATTCAATAATAATCCAGCGGTAGGCCAACTTGGATTAAATGATCTTGATCTTAAAAACTCTTGGGGCTTTGCAGCACAAGCAGGTTTAGACTATAACCTAGATAAAAACTGGATGCTGAATGCTTCTGTTTGGTGGATGAATATCGAAACCGATGTCAAATTTAAAGATGGCGATGGAAACCACTATAAAGTGGATACTCGCTTAGACCCATTTGTGTTTATGTTCGGTGTTGGTTATCGTTTCTAATTATTCTTGCAATAACAGAATATGCTATTAAGTATCAGCGGGGCAGTGGCTCCGCTTTTTTTTATCTGTGTTAATCATAATTGCTTATCTACAGTGATCGTGTTTAGACTAAAAAATTTTATTACCTCTATTATGTGTATTAAGGCTTAGCTGATTATAACTAAAATAATAGAGGTATATTTTAATGGTGTATTAAAAATACATCTTTATATTTTTTATTAGTTAAAAAAATAATCACTATTCTCGATGAGCATTTAATTGGCTCGCATAAATGGGAATTTATAGATGTATTTTATTTACATGTTTTATTTGCGTATGATATTGCCTAATAATAATTAAAAAATAGCGCCTAAATTGGCCAAAAATATTATTACTGATATTGAATAGTACTATTAAGAAAATGATGGTCGCATCAAATTTAAGTGAAAGTCACCAGTGTGGTGAAAATAACATCGAAAAAAGATAAGTATAACTTTAGTTTTAACGGTTTTTTTTGGGGTGTTTTACCCGTAAAAAAGAAACGGCTAATTTTAGTAAAACAGAGAATTTGTCAAAAATTGATCTTCATACCAAAGAGTGTGGATTGCTTTAGATGAGACAAGAAAAAAACCACCGAAGTGGCTTTTTTCTTACTGACTTATAAAAAATAGCTTAACGGATAACCATTGAGTTAATGACACCTTTAACGCCAGTGACTTTACGTGCGGTTTCTATGGCGCGATTTGCATCAGCCTGTGAAGAGACAAAACCACTTAACTGAACTTTACCTTTAAATGTCTCAACGCTAATTTGTGTTGAGTTTAGGTTTTTCTCACCAATTAAAGCTGTTTTTACTTTAGTGGTGATCACCGAGTCATCAAAATATCCCCCAGTGCCTTCTGATGTTGCCGTTGGAGAGCATGCAGATAAAGTCATGGCCATAAGTAATGCCGCTAATACGGTAGAAATTTTTGCCCATAGTTTCATTATCAAACTCCTTATAATGACATTATTGATTGAGTACTACTGAATAGAAAACCTAAAGCTGTATACCCTATATAAAGTATGTGCAAGAAATGACAGATTGCCAACTGACTGAGCAAAAATAGTTTTATGCTTGTTCAGGCGAATCAAGCATTACTCGCGCTACGAATAGAGGCTGATGGGGAAGTGATGGTCGATTGTTAATGATTAAATTAGGAAAAATCTGCTTAGGAAAAAGTTTTCTCTAAGCAGACGGCGATAATAATTTTAGACTTAAACGATTATTGTTGCGGCTTTCATTTGTTGCACAAACTGCGTCAACATTTTTAACATCACATCAGGTTGATGTAGGTTATTTTCAATAATTTGTACAACGGCTGATCCTGAGATAGCGCCAAATGCACCATTACTAATGGCCTGTGAAACTTGTTGTGGCTCAGAAATACCAAAACCTTGTAATGCGGGTGGTGCATTATAAGCTTTAAGTTTACTGGTTAAATGAGTGAGTGACTGTTCTGCTCGTTTATCTGTCCCCGTAACACCGGCTCTTGATAATAGATAAGTATATCCCTCTGCGCTGGTGGCTAACTCTTGTAATAACTCATCATCTGCATTGGGCGGGCAAATAAAAATCGGGGCAATATTCGCGCTTAATGCCGCTTCTCGAAATTGTTTTGCTTCACGCAAGGGAACATCACCAATCAGTACTGAATCAACACCCGCTTGTTGGCATTTATGGTAAAAATTATCAACGCCATTGCTAAAAACAAGATTTGCATACACCAATAGTCCAATCGGAATAGTGGGGTGTTTTTGGCGGATCTGGCTTAATAACTCAAAACAGAGGGTTGGGGTGACATTAGCATTTAATGCCCGTAAGTTTGCCCCTTGAATAGTAGGGCCATCAGCCAGTGGATCAGAAAATGGAATGCCTATCTCTAACGCATCTGCACCCCCTTCAATTAATGCGTCAATAATTTTTAACGACAGTTCAGCATCGGGATCACCTAAAGTGACAAAGGGAACAAACGCGCCTTGTTGTTTTTGTGCTAATGCTTCAAAGCATAATTGATAACGGCTCATTAAATTTCTCCTCGTGCAGCTAAAATATCGTTAACAGTAAAAATATCTTTGTCACCTCGTCCGGATAAATTGACAATTAAGAGTTGTTCTTTATCTGGATTTTGGGCAATCAGTTTCAACGCATAGGCCAGAGCATGTGACGATTCTAATGCGGGGATGATCCCTTCACGGCGTGATAGCGTTTTAAAAGCCTCAATGGCTTCATCATCTGTTACAGAAACATAATCTGCACGGCCAATGCTGTTTAAATGCGCATGTTGAGGGCCTACGGATGGGAAATCTAATCCTGCAGAAATAGAATAGGACTCTTCAATTTGGCCTTCTTCGGTTTGCATAATCGGTGATTTCATACCGAAATAAATGCCTAACTTGCCATGTTTTAATGGTGCTCCGTGCTCTCCTGTTTCGATCCCTTTTCCTGCCGGCTCAACACCAATTAATTGTACTGAGGTTTCTGGTATAAATGAGGCGAATAAGCCAATGGCGTTAGAGCCACCGCCAATACAGGCGATAACGGCATCAGGGAGACGACCTTCACGGGCTAAAATTTGCGCCTTAGCTTCATCCCCAATCATGCGCTGGAATTCGCGAACAATAGTGGGATAAGGATGCGGGCCTGCTGCAGTGCCTAATAAGTAGTGAGCACGCTCGTAGCAGCCAGACCAGTCACGTAACGCTTCATTACACGCATCTTTTAATGTTGATGAACCACTATGCACCGGAATAACTTCGGCACCCATTAAACGCATACGAAATACATTGGGTGATTGACGTTCAACATCTTTTGCCCCCATATAAATACGGCACTTCATATTTAACAGAGCACAAGCTAACGCAGTGGCAACACCATGTTGCCCAGCGCCCGTTTCTGCAATAATCTCTGTTTTTCCCATCCGTTTTGCTAGCAGTGCTTGGCCTAATACTTGGTTTGTTTTATGAGCACCGCCATGCAATAAATCTTCACGTTTTAGATATAAACGGGTACGAGTACCTTGGGTCAAATTGCGACAGAGTGTCAGTGCCGTTGGTCTACCTGCATAATTTTTGAGTAGATCTTGAAACTCTTGCTGAAATGACGGATCGTTTTGTGCGTCAATAAAGGCTTGTTCAAGTTGATCTAATGCAGGGATCAATATTTCTGGTACATATTGACCACCAAACTCACCAAAGTAGGGATTAAGTTTTCTCATTGTGATGTTGTCCTTGTCAGAAATTTTGTGAAAATTTGCTTTGTTGTAATTGTGTAAAGACTTGCGATAGACGTTGTGGATCTTTGATACCTGCTGAAGATTCCACCCCTGAATTAAAATCAAGTCCTAAGCAACCGGTGTTTAGAGCGTCTAAACAGTTATCACTGTTTAGGCCACCTGCAAGTAATGCTTTATGGCGTAAAGTAGGCGGAATAGTTTGCCAATCAAAGGTGTTGCCTGTGCCACCCGTACCATTATCTAATACATATTTGTTAACTTGCGCAATGTGCTGAATATCATGGTGATAAGCCATATTAAGCGCTTGCCAAATTTCACATTGTGGAGCGATTTTTTCCCTTAGTTGGGCTATAAATTGTGCATCTTCAGCGCCATGTAACTGAACCGCAGATAAATTAAGTTGTTTAGCATAGTCACAAATCAGCTCAATAGATTGGTTTTGAAAAACGCCCACAAAAGCTAATGGCGCTTGTGTTACCAATAATTGCGCTTGTGACAGCGTCACTCTTCGTGGTGATTTCTCAGCAAAAATTAATCCTCCATAATAGGCACCCGCTTGATAGGCCGCTTTAACATCTTGTGTACGGGTTAAGCCGCACACTTTATGCTTTCCCAAAACAAGTGCTCTTACCGCTTGGGCAATATTCTCTTGTGACATCAAGGCACTGCCCACTAAAAAGCCATTAGCATATTGACTTAGTGTTTTAACTTGTTGATGGGTATGAATTCCAGATTCGCTGATAACAATAGCCTCTTGCGGTAAACCTTGGCTAAGTTGTTCGGTACGAGATAAATCAATAGAGAGATCACGTAAATTACGATTATTAATCCCGATCACTTTTGCTTTAAGCTCAATGGCTCGCTGACGCTCTTCTTCGGTGCTCACTTCTGTTAATACTCCCATGTTTAATTGGTAAGCAACGGCACTAAGCGCACGGTACTGTTCATCATTAAGAACAGAAAGCATTAATAAAATGGCATCAGCTTGGTAAAAACGAGCTAAATAAATTTGGTATTCATCGATAATAAAATCTTTACATAAAACAGGTTGATGAACGGCATCACTGACTTGACGTAAATAATCAAAACTGCCTTGAAAATATTTTTCATCAGTCAGTACCGAAATAGCGGCTGCATAGGGTTGATAAATTTTCGCAATGGCAACAGGATCAAAATCAGAGCGAATAATCCCTTTTGAAGGCGATGCTTTTTTACACTCTAAAATAAACACTGGGTGTGATTGTGTTAATGCTTGATAAAATGAGCGTGTCGATGGCGCAATCTTATCTATAAAGGTTGATAAAGGTTGCTGTGCTTTACGTGCAACTAAATATTCGGCTTTATCTTTAACAATGGCATTTAATACAGTCATTATTTTTATCCTCTTGCGGCTAGCGCATTAACTCGATTAATGGTTTTACCGCTATAGATTGCGTGCATAGCAACTTCGGTATTGGCTTTCAAATCTTCTTGTCCGTGTAAACGCATTAATAAGGCGACATTGGCAGCGACGGATTCAGTGTGTGCGCGTTTACCTTGTCCTTGCAGTAAATTAGCCAATAATTGGCGATTAACCTCAGGTGTACCGCCTTCAAGATCACTTATCGCACAAGGACGCAGACCAAAATCACTTGGGGTTAATTGATAACGAGTGATTTCCCCATTGTGTAACTCAGCCACTTGTGTGGGAGCATGTAATGACACTTCATCCATTCCACCACTATGGACCACTGCCGCACGTTTGTAGCCCAAGACATTTAAGGTATCTGCAATAGGCATTAATAATTCAGGACTATAAACACCAATTAATGCTAAAGGCGGACGCGCTGGATTAATTAATGGGCCTAACACATTAAAGAGCGTGCGTGTTCTTAGCTGTTGGCGCACAGGGGCGGCAAAGCGAAAACCACTGTGATAAAGCGGCGCAAATAAAAAGCATAGTCCAATTTCATCTAACAATTGGCGGGCATCGTTGGCACTTTTATCTAGCGGAATACCAAATGCCGCTAATAAATCTGATGATCCTGAGCGACTAGACACGCTACGATTACCATGTTTAGCCACTTTTAGACCAATTTCTGCCGCGACAAACGCACTGGCTGTTGAAATATTGATGCTATTGGCTCCATCGCCGCCAGTACCCACAATATCGCAAAACAGATAATCTGGGCGTGGAAAAGGAGAGGCATTATCCAATAGGGCACGAGCCGCTCCGGCAATCTCTTGAGGGTGCTCACCACGCATTTTCATACTAATCAATACCGCTGCTAACTGTGATTCTGTTAATTCACCACGAATAATCGCACTAAACAGTGTTTGGCTCTCTTCTAAGCTTAATTGTTGTCCTGCAAATAATTTATTGAAGATAGTATCCATATTATGCGTCTCCTCTTGGTGCTTGTGCCCATGTAATGGTTTGTTGTAAAAGTTGTGCGCCTTTAGTGGTTAAAATTGATTCTGGATGAAACTGAAAACCACAAGTTCGATGTTGGCGATGGCGCACGGCCATCACGGTGTTATCACACCACGCATTGACGATAAGTTGCTCAGGCACAATTTCGCCAGAGAGTGAATGATAACGAGCGACGGGCAGAGGATTTGGCAGATGTTCAAACATCGCCTGCCCATCATGGGTGGCGAGCGTAGCTTTACCGTGTAAAATTTCCCCACAAGAAGAGACTTTACCGCCATAAGCTTCAATAATGGCTTGATGCCCTAAACAGATACCAATAATAGGCAATTTACCTAACATGCGATTAAGTAGCTCAGGCATACAACCCGCTTGTGATGGTGTACCAGGGCCGGGAGACAACATAAGAATAGGGTTATCTAACAGGTTTAATTGTTTTTCGATAAAAGAAGCACTGACATCATTGCGATAGATGATCACTTGATGATGTTGACTGCGTAAAAGGTCGACTAAGTTATAAGTAAAAGAGTCGATATTATCGAGTAGTAAGAGCGTCGCCATTAGCAAGCCTCCTGCATGTGAGTTTCAGCATGCGCCTGTAAAATGGCATTGATAACCGCTTGTGATTTATTGCGAGTTTCTTCTGCCTCCATTTTGGGATCAGAATCGAGCACAATACCAGCGCCCACTTGAATAGTTGCAATATCTTTTTCTACATAAGCAGAACGAATAACTATGCAAGTATCAAAATCACCGTTACCAGTAAAGTAGCCAATTGCACCGCCATAACTGCCTCGTTTGGTTTTTTCATATTGTGCAATCAGTTGCATAGCACTGACTTTCGGTGCTCCTGAGAGTGTCCCCATATTCATACAGGCTTGATAGGCATGAAAAATATCTAAGTCATGACGTAATGTTCCTACCACTCTTGATACTAAGTGCATAACAAAAGCGTAGCGATCTACTTTGGTTAATTCGGCGACATAACGGCTTCCAGCTTGGCAGATTCGCGCTAAATCGTTGCGTGCTAAATCAACCAACATAAGGTGTTCTGATAACTCTTTGGTATCTGTGCGCATTTCAAGCTCAATACGGCTATCTAAATCAGCATTGATTGAGCCGTCGGCATTGCGACCTCTTGGGCGTGTACCTGCGATAGGATAAATTTCAATTTGGCGATCACTTGCTTGATATTTCAACGCACTTTCAGGTGACGCACCAAAAACGGTAAATAACGCATCTTGCATATAAAACAAATAGGGACTGGGGTTTTTTTGTTTCAAAACTTGATAGGCAGCCAGTGGTGAGGGGCAGTTAATTTGAAAACGGCGCGATGGAACAACTTGGAAAATATCGCCACGACGAATATAGGTTTTCATCGCTTCAACAATAGCACCATACTCTTCGTCATTCATATTGCTACTTACAACCGCTTGCTGAGGTGTTAATGGTTGACGTTGTGGTTGTTTTAAAGGTTGCTGTGCGAGTGCAACTAATTGTGCCTGACGGGTATCAAGACGCTGACACTCTTGTGGATTATCCGTAAAGGCAACGGAAATTAATTGGCTATGATGATGTTGATGGTCGATCACAATTAACTGTTCAGCTAAATAAAAACAGTAGTCAGGGCAAGAAAAAACCGCTTCTAAATCAGGTAAGGATTCAAATCCGTTCACTAAGTCATAGGCAAATAACCCTCCCACAAAAACAGCATTGGCTTCTTTTGCAGCGCTATTTGCTAGGAAAAAACGTAAAACATCAAATACGCTAGCCGCTTTTAACTTGCTCTCTTCATCTTGTGGGAAAGATGATGATGCAAAAGTAAATACACATTGTTCCGCTCGCTCTACGGAGAGTGTGCTTTTTTCTTTTAGTGCGTTTTTTAATAACGCTAAGATATATTGGCCGTTGAGACTTAACGCATCGACAGTCACTTGATTTTTGTTTGCACTAATACGTAATGCACTATCAACGATTAACAAACTTTTTAAATTGGCTTTGGTATCAATTTGTGCGGATTCTAACAATAAGGTGTGATGACGATGTTCACACAACGTATTGAAAAGTAACGCCGGCTCGCTGTGATAAGGCAATGCCGTTACCTTAGTTGTTAATGGGAATGCAAGTGAAGTATTCATTATTATCGCTCTATTTTCTTTTTTCTGGTGCTGATAAGCACAAAATTGGCACATAAAAAAACCCGCGGTAGGCGGGTTTTAGATATCACTGATGCTAAGCAGGAGATCAAACCGCCCATAAAAGAGTTTTGCGCCACCACAGAGCAATAAGACGTTGATTGATATTCATAAGATCTCCTTACAGCGGATGATAAGTTTATATTTAATAGACTAGCTCATGTTGTGTACTAGTAAACTGGATTATATTAGGTTCGTCAAGTACTTTATGGCATACTCTTAAAAATTCGTTGTATCACTGAGGATAAACAGGGAGAAGGAATGACTGAATTGCTATCTGATTTACGCGTGATTTATGATCTGCATAGCCATACTACTGCATCAGATGGCGAGCTCTCACCTGATGAATTAATCGATAGAGCCATTGAAAAACAAATTACGGTATTAGCGATAACCGATCACGATACTACTGCTGCTATCCAACCTGCCAAAAATTATATTGCAGAAAAAAGTTTACCTTTAACTTTGATATCAGGTGTCGAGATATCGACTTTGTGGGAGAATATAGAAATTCATATTGTTGGATTACAGATTGATATCGAACATCAAGCCATGACGACATGCCTAGCAAAACAGAGCCAATGCCGTGAAACTCGCGCTAAAATGATCGGCGAACGTTTAGCTAAAGCGGGTATTGCTGGGGCATGGGAAGGAGCAAGTGCCCTAGCGAAAGGCGGGCAAGTGACACGAGGACACTTTGCGCGTTTTTTGGTTAATGAAGGGCATGTGGCATCGGTCAATAAAGTATTTAAACGCTATTTAGCAAAAGGAAAAACAGGTTATGTACCGCCACAATGGTGCTCAATTGGTGACGCTGTCACGGCTATTCATCAAGCGGGTGGAGTTGCGGTATTGGCACATCCTGGTCGCTATGGTCTATCCTCTAAATGGTTAAAGCGATTAGTGCTTTATTTTAAACAACAAGGTGGTGATGCTATAGAAGTGGCACAATGCCAACAACCACCACAAGAGCGAGAACAACACGCAGCTTTAGCACAAGCTTATGATCTTAAAGCTTCGTTAGGTTCTGATTTTCATCGCCCTTGCTCGTGGATAGAGCTAGGACGTAATTTATGGTTACCCGCTAATGTTGAACCTGTATGGACATTATGGCAGGGATAACATCAAAAAGTCGTTGAGGGATATATGAGCCAACTTTTTTACATTCACCCTGATAATCCGCAGGCTCGTTTAATTGAACAAAGTGCGGATGTTTTACGTAAAGGCGGAGTGGTAATTTATCCAACAGATTCAGGCTATGCGATAGGTTGTTGTTTGGATAATAAAGATGCGATGACGCGTATTTGTCGAATTCGCCAACTCGATAAACATCATAATTTCACTCTAATGTGTCGAGATTTATCAGAAATTGCCACTTATGCCTATGTTGATAATGTTGTTTTCCGTTTAATTAAAAATAATACGCCTGGTAACTACACCTTTATTTTAAAAGCCACCAAAGATGTACCTAAGCGTTTAATGAATGATAAACGTAAAACAATTGGTTTACGTGTACCTTCTAATCCTATTGCGCTGGCATTATTAGAAAATATCGGTGAGCCATTAATGTCTACCAGCTTAATATTACCGGGTAATGATTTTGCAGAGTCAGATCCGGAAGAGATTAATGACTTATTGGGTAAACAGGTTGATTTAGTGATCCACGGCGGTTACTTGGGGCAAAAGCCAACCACGGTGATTGATTTAACAGAAGATAGCCCCGTTATTGTCCGTGAAGGAATGGGCGATATTACGCCTTTTCAATAACCTTTTAAATTTGGTAAATGCATCATAGGGGACTTATTATAGTGAGATAAAAGGTGAAGAGATTTATTGCTTGTGTTAAATTTACGCACTGCGATAAAGCCATTGGGCGCATCTTGTGGTTAGTGACATCAAGAAAGCTGTTTTTGAAGTAAACGGCATAGTAACGATGGAAGCCTTAGGCGCTATTTTATCGACACGATTTTATTTGTCATGCTCATTTTATTGTCACTTTGGCATGGCTTATCCCTGAATCAATAGACCTGTGTTTGTTAAACAGTTTAATAAACATGGGTTATTTTTTACCTGATTGATTTTAAAACTAATTTATTTTATGACGCCTGTGAAGGCGACACATGAGGTTGTTTCATGAGCGATAAATCGCAACGTACTGAAAAATTACAAAAAATTCTTGCTCGTTCTGGTCATGGTTCTCGACGTGAGATTGAAGGCTATCTTCAAGAAGGCCGTATCAGTATTGATGGCGTAAAGGCAAAATTAGGCGATCGTATTGATGCCAATTCTACAGCCAAAATCCGTTTAGATGGTCGTATATTAAGTATTCGCGAAGCACAAAAAGATGTTTGTCGAGTGTTAGCTTATTACAAGCCAGAAGGTGAGCTATGTACACGTAGTGATCCACAGGGCAGACCGACCGTATTCCAACGTCTTCCGCGTTTAAATAGTGCGCGTTGGATAGCCGTTGGTCGTCTTGATGTTAACACCAGTGGTTTATTACTCTTTACCACTGATGGTGAGTTAGCCAATCGCTTAATGCACCCAAGTCGTGAAGTTGAGCGTGAATATGCGGTACGTGTTTTTGGTGAAATTGATGATGCAAAAATTCGTCAATTGACTCGTGGGGTACAATTAGAAGATGGACCAGCGTCATTCCGTTCGGTTTCTTATCGCGGCGGTGAAGGCATTAACCAATGGTACAATGTATCGCTAACGGAAGGACGCAATCGAGAAGTCCGTCGTATGTGGGAAGCGGTAGGTGTGCAGGTTAGTCGCCTTATTCGTGTTCGTTATGGTGATATTGATTTGCCTAAAGGACTTCCACGTGGCGGATGGGTTGAGCTAGGCTTAAATCAAATTAACTATTTACGCCAGCTGGTGGAACTAAACGATGAGACAGTAACCAAAGTGGCTGTCGAAAAAGATCAGCGTCGAATTAAAGCAAATCAAATTCGTCGGGCGGTGAAACGTCATACCAAAATTTCTGCGCGTACTTCAACTTCACCGGCTAAGCGTGCCTCAAGCCGCCGCCAATCAGCGGGAAGTAAAAGCAAATAAACGAATAATTATTGATAAATTCAAATTAAATTTTCAGTTAGATACAGAAGTCTGCTAATTTTTAGCAGACTTCTTTTTTTGATAGCTTTATTTTTATAATAAATAAAACTATGATGCTTATATTAATACGATGATAAGCTGTTTCTATCATATTAATATTTTATTTGTATTTATTACGATAAGGTATACGCGATAATATGCATCGTTATATTTATTTTACAACAGTGTTGTGTATGAACTTTCTTAGTTTAGGCTGTGATGAGGCAACAACATCGACAACACAAACAGGCATTTTTTATATCAGTAACAATAACAATGTGCCGTTACAATTTAAAATTGATACTAATCATTTTTCGA
This sequence comes from Proteus sp. G2609, assembly GCF_963896135.1. Lineage (NCBI taxonomy): Bacteria > Pseudomonadati > Pseudomonadota > Gammaproteobacteria > Enterobacterales > Morganellaceae > Proteus > Proteus sp. G2609. Next base: position 53,214 of record NZ_CAWQNB010000042.1, read on the forward strand.
TTAATAAAGGTGAGGTAAAAAAAATAACATTAACCAATGGAGAGCATATATTAGAATCAAACTCAGGTGAAAAGAAAGTATTTATGGTTTACCCTGGAAATAATGGGGGGATTATTAATCCCTCTCAGGAAATATACTATAGCTTTACTTCCGTGTTTACTTCAGAAGAAAATAAAGAACACTTTTATTTAGATACGCGCTCTGTTTGGATCAATGGACAATTAATACATGGTGCCATTAATAGCACAGATGCTGTGTTTATCGACAACAATATCTTTCGTTGTGACATTCCATTAAATGAGCCTATTCCTCCTTATTTACCAGATTGGAAGAATTCTGGGGTAGGCAATGTATTGACTAAATGCTTCTCTCAAGAGGAGTTTCAAACGTTTTTAGCCAAATATCCTTATGGTATTCATTTCGATAATAATCACGATTTATTAACCAAACAAGCTAAGAAAGAACAGTTTAGTTGGATAAATGAAAAAGATACACGTACTGAGGATTTTAATCCTACACTGAGTGAAATAAATTTTAATAATAAAGAATTAGTACAAGAAGCTAATACTATTTATGAAATAGTTTACTCGTATTTAGCGTCTCGTGATCCTGATAAGAAACAAGAGCTTTATAATATTTATCATCTGCATATCATGTCTATGGCATGGATTTATAGCCAACAAATACAAAATGATATACTGGATGATAAAGAAGCCTACTTTCAATTAATAAAAGAGACCGGAAGAATATTTGGTGCAGGTATATTAGGTGAACCTGTATTGATATAAATATATTACGGCAATCTGAACACATAATACGAGTTTATTATACGCATTTATTCTACCAATCAATTCCTTTTTGTGCTTTGATACCACTGTCAAACGCATGCTTAATAGGGCGCATTTCCGTAACGGTGTCTGCTAATTCTATTAATTGTCTATGACAGCCTCGTCCTGTAATAATAACACTTTGATGATCAGGACGAGAAGTAATAGCCGCAACCACATCTTCAAGTGGTAGATAATGAAAACTGATCATATAAGTAAGTTCATCTAAGACAACTAAATCATAGTCAGGTGAATTGAGTAATTGCAGTGCATATTGCCAAGTATTTAAACAGGCTTGTGTATCGGCAGCTTTATCTTGAGTTTCCCATGTAAAACCGGTTTCCATAACATAGAAGGGAACGCCGGCTTGTTCTAAAAGATTACGTTCTCCATTTTCCCATGTCCCTTTAATAAATTGCACAACACCGACTTTTTTATGATGACCAACCGCACGTGTAGCGGTTCCCATGGCGGCAGTGGTTTTCCCTTTACCATTACCAGTAAAAATCATCAAAATGCCTTGTTCGCGTTGCGCCTGCGCAATTCGGGCATCAACTTTTTCTTTCAAACGTTGTTGGCGCTGTTGGTGTTGTGCATCACTCATAGGATAAACCTTATATTCTCAAGTTATTCAGCAGGTCCGGCTTTACGATCGGGTTGTGCATCTAAAGATTGACCACTCACTTCAATGCTGTCATCACTCATTAGATAGAGATATAACGGCATTAGATCTTTTGGCGTTTTAAGTTTTTGTGCATTTTCATCGGGGAAGGCACTTGCTCGCATACTGGTGCGTGTTCCACCCGGATTGATGCAGTTAATACGCAAGCTACTGTCTTTATATTCTTCATGTAACACTTGCATTAAGCCTTCTGTGGCAAATTTAGAGACAGAATAAGCCCCCCAACCATAACGGCCTTGGCGACCTACACTGGAGGTTGTCAAAATAAGGCTTGCATGAGGTGCCTTAAGCATTAGGGGGATTAAGGCTTTAGTCAACATAAAGGTTGCATTAACGTTGACTTGCATCACATCATGCCAAAGTGTACTTGGTTGGTTAATTATCGGCTCAACGACACCGAGTAGGCCGGCATTTTGTAATACACCGTCCAAATGAGGAAAACGTTTTACGATAGTATCAGCAAATTCCTGATAATCGTTCTCGCTCGCGGTGAGTAGATCTAAAGGGTAAAGCATCGGTTGTTGCCCGCCTGAAGTGATAATCTCATTTTGTACATCTTCAAGCTTAGATAAGGTACGTCCTAACAAGATTAATGTCGCACCATAGCGAGCATATGTGAGAGCAGCTTCTTTACCTATGCCATCACCAGCCCCCGTTACTAGAATTATTTTATCTCTTAATACGGTATGATCGGGTTGATATTGCAACATATTAATATCCTGTTTATTGAAAAATAAATAAAGTGTAACGTCTTATGTGCTTAAGAACCAGTTTAGCGACTCATTTTTAAAGTGATTAACGGCTAGTGATACAGATAATAACTGCCAGAATGGCGCCTTTGTTACTGGCATCAGCGTAAAATTTCGTTAAACTAGGTGCTATAATTTCACTGTGTTTTATTAACCTTAAAAGAGGCCTTTGTGGAGTATATTTTACAATATGGACTGTTTTTAGCTGAGATTGCGACAGTTGTTGTCGCTATTATTGCTATTGTTTCGTTTTTTGTGGTTATCGGTAGTAAAAAGCAACATCGAAAAGGCACATTAAAGGTGACTGATCTTGCTGAGTCTTACCACGATAAACAACGTGTTATGCAACAAGCCAAAATGGATGAGGCTGAATTAAAAGTGTGGCATAAAGCGTTTAAAAAACAACAAAAGAAAGAGCAAAAACTGAGTAAAAACAATGCTAAAGAAGGGCGCAAAGGCGTTGTTAAACCTTGTTTATATGTTATTGATTTTAAAGGTAGCATGGATGCCCATGAAGTTGGTGCATTACGTGAAGAGATAAGCGCTATCCTCTCTGTGGCACAAGCGGGTGATGAAGTACTGCTTCGTCTTGAAAGCCCCGGTGGTATGGTTCACGGTTATGGCCTAGCAGCAGCCCAGTTAACTCGTTTAAAAGATAAAGGGATCAAATTAACTGCAGTGGTCGATAAAGTCGCCGCCAGTGGGGGTTATATGATGGCCTGTGTCGCTGATAAAATTGTTGCGGCACCTTTTGCGATTATCGGCTCTATCGGTGTGGTCGCTCAAATACCCAATATTCATCGTTTATTAAAGAAAAATGACATTGATGTTGAGTTACATACTGCCGGTGAATATAAACGCACGTTAACCCTATTAGGGGAAAATACGGATGAAGGTCGTGAGAAATTTAAACAAGATCTCAATGAAACTCATCTGCTATTTAAGTCTTTCGTACATAAATATCGCCCTGAATTAGATATCGATAGTGTTGCAACCGGCGAGTATTGGTATGGAACGGATGCTGTAGATAAAGGGCTGATTGATGAAGTGGGGGTCAGCGATGATTGGCTCATCAGTCGTATTAATGATTTTGAAGTATTATCCGTTCAATATATCCTGAAGAAAAAAATGGTAGAACGAGTTACTGGTGGCGCAATGGAAAGCGTGGATAAATTAATGATGCGTTGGCTACAAAGGGGTAAAAACCCACTGTTATAAGCATTATCAAATAACGTGTTGCTATCAAATTAGCGATATTCAGCAGTTAGATGTAAGCTGAGTATCGCTATTTTTTTATTATTTATTCAGCGTTTTTCGAATAAAAAAAGCCAGTGAGGTACACACTGGCATAAAAATAATTGATAATTTTTAACAACAATCGGGCAATATTTCCTCTTTCTAGGAAGACTCAATATAGCGATAAAGAGAAAATAAATATAATTGATATTACATATTGAATTGATAGGCTCTGAAAATCTTCTCTATATCTTATATTGATAGTTAATAACCGATTTCTTGGCAATAAGTGCCAAAATAGTCAGCAAACATCATCACGCTAGATGGTATTTTTCAGATAACACATGTGCTAAATGTTTAAACATATTGAATGCAGCGGTACTTTTAGCCGTGGGTAAACCCTGTTCATCTAAAAAAAATTCGCCTTTAAATACCAGTACATTGCCTTTTTGTTCAACAGAATCTGCGTACATACCTTGTAAATAGTCTTCATGTTCACGTATGATTTTATTCGCTTTTTCAAGTAGCATCTCTGCGGAAATAGGTGTAGTTTGTGTCGACATCATTTATGCTCCTTAGAAAAATAATTTGTTGCGCCTCGCTTTTTATCAGGTAGAGTGTGGCATTTTTAAAAGCTTAGCTACTCTATATACATAGACATCGCTATGTTTTAGACCTGAATCAGTGATGAGGTGATTAAAATACCTCAAAAAAAGTAACGTGTTTTGCGTTTAAACAAAAGCTTTGAATAAAAACAGGTTGATATATTGCAAAACTAACGCAATATAAAAAGAGATTTCAAAAGTTTTCTGAGCTGAGGGTATTAAACAATACCGTCATGACAAAGTTTAATTAGGTAAAGGTAATTATGGGTAAAGCTCTTGTTATCGTGGAGTCCCCGGCTAAAGCCAAAACAATCAATAAATATCTTGGCAATGACTACGTAGTAAAATCTAGCGTGGGTCACATTCGTGATTTGCCAAAAAGTGGTTCTGGCAGCCAGAAGAGCGAAAACTCATCCGCCACGAAAGGCGTGAAAAAGGTTAAAAAGGATGAGAAATCAGCCTTAGTCAGCCGTATGGGTGTCGATCCTTATAATGGTTGGCATGCAAACTACCAAATTCTGCCGGGTAAAGAGAAGGTAGTCGCTGAACTAAAAGCATTGGCTGAAAAAGCAGATCATATCTATCTCGCAACGGACCTTGACCGCGAAGGAGAAGCTATCGCGTGGCATTTACGCGAAGTGATCGGCGGTGAAGATGATAGATTTAGTCGTGTCGTGTTTAATGAAATTACGAAAAATGCCATTACACAAGCATTCCAAACACCGGGTGAGCTGAATATTGACCGTGTTAACGCGCAACAAGCACGTCGTTTTATGGATCGTGTGGTTGGCTATATGGTTTCTCCGCTGTTATGGAAAAAAGTGGCGCGTGGTTTATCTGCGGGGCGTGTACAGTCAGTTGCGGTACGCCTACTCGTCGAGCGTGAACGTGAAATTAAAGCATTTGTGCCAGAAGAGTATTGGCAATTACACGCTTCACTGCTGACACCCGATGAACAACCCTTGCGTATGGAAGTGACGCACTATCAAGATAATGCCTTTAAACCAGTCTCCTCTGAGGAAACTCAGGTGGCGGTTAAGGCGTTACAGAATGCCACTTTCATCGTTAAAAACCGTGAAGATAGGCCAACATCCAGTAAACCAAGTGCCCCTTTGATCACCTCTACATTGCAACAAGCGGCAAGTACTCGCTTAAGCTTTGGGGTGAAAAAGACCATGATGTTGGCTCAACGTCTTTATGAAGCAGGTTATATCACCTATATGCGTACTGACTCTACCAACCTGAGTCAGGATGCAATCCAAATGGCACGTGATTATATTCACGATAAATTTGGTGCAAAATATCTGCCTAAAGAGCCGAATGTTTATTCAAGTAAAGAGAACTCACAAGAAGCGCACGAAGCTATTCGTCCTTCTGATATCAATGTGACGGCTGAATCTTTAAAAGATATGGATAGCGACGCGAAGCGTTTATATCAACTGATTTGGGATCAATTTGTCGCCTGTCAAATGACACCGGCAAAATATGACTCAACCACACTTACGGTTGTATCAGGGGATTATAAACTACGCGCTAAAGGTCGCACATTACGTTTTGCGGGTTGGACAAAAGTCATGCCAGCAATGCGCAGTAAAGATGAAGATAAAACATTACCAGCGGTTGATGTAGGGGCGCAATTAGCGTTAGCTGAGTTATCGCCAACGCAACACTTTACTAAGCCACCAGCGCGTTTTAGTGAAGCGACATTAGTTAAAGAGCTAGAAAAACGAGGTATTGGTCGACCTTCAACTTATGCTTCAATTATCTCTACCATTCAAGATAGAGGTTATGTCAAAGTTGAAAACCGCCGTTTCTATGCAGAAAAAATGGGTGAGATTGTTACCGATCGCTTAGAAGAAAACTTTAGTGATTTGATGAACTACGATTTCACGGCTCAAATGGAAGATCATCTCGACCATGTTGCCAACAACCAAGAAAACTGGAAAGCGGTATTAGATGCATTCTTCACAGATTTTAGTCAGCAACTAGAAGTCGCTGAAAAAGATCCAGAAGAAGGAGGAATGCGACCTAACCCTATGGTTATTACTTCTATTGAATGTCCTACTTGTTCTCGTCATATGGGAATTAGAACAGCGACGACAGGGGTATTCTTAGGGTGCTCTGGCTATGCTTTACCACCAAAAGAGCGTTGTAAACAAACGATAAATCTTATTCCTGAAGATGAATTACTTAATATCTTGGAAGGAGATGATGCGGAAACTAATGCATTACGTGCCCGTCGTCGTTGTCCGAAATGCGGTACGGCAATGGACAGTTATCTTATTGATACTCATCGTAAATTACATGTTTGTGGTAATAATCCTGCATGTGATGGTTATGAAGTTGAAGAAGGTGAATTCCGCTTAAAAGGTTATGAAGGCCCAGTGATTGAGTGTGATAAATGTGGCGCTGAAATGCATCTAAAAATGGGGCGTTTTGGCAAGTACATGGGTTGCACCAATGAAGAGTGTAAAAATACACGTAAGATCTTAAAGAGTGGTGAAATTGCACCACCAAAAGAAGATCCGGTTCCACTACCTGAGTTGCCTTGTGAAAAATCGGATGCTTACTTTGTGTTACGTGATGGCGCGGCGGGTATTTTCCTTGCGGCCAATACGTTCCCTAAATCAAGGGAAACCCGTGCACCGAAAGTCGCTGAGTTAGTACGTTTTAAAGATAGATTATCGGAAAAAATGCGCTACTTAGCACAAGCACCGGTGACCGATCCTGAAGGGAATCCAACCATAGTACGTTTTAGTCGTAAAACTAAACAGCAATATGTCTCTTCTGAAAAAGAGGGGAAAGCAACAGGTTGGTCAGCCTTTTATATTGATGGCAAATGGGTTGAAAAAAGTAAATAGTATCGATAGTTATTGATATTTTAAGATAAAAAAGCGACTTACTGACATAAGTCGCTTTTTTTGCATTAAGACGATATGCTAATTAACGTACATTGAAACAGTATTAATGGTGAGTCTCTATTTGTTGATATCGACGACTTTATGCTGAGCATAAATAATAAGAGGAAGATACTATGAAACTGATACCTTTGTTACTCTCTGGACTACTCTTTACATCGGTTGCCAGTGCGGCGAGCTTAGATGTTACGTTAAAAGAAGCCTTACCTACAGGGGCGGGTGATGATATTGGTGTTGTCACTATTACCGAAACCGATTATGGGCTGTTATTTACGCCAAAACTTACTGGGTTAACACCGGGTGTTCATGGTTTTCATATCCATGCTAATGGCTCTTGTGAGCCAGATATGAAAGATGGAAAACCTGTTCCAGCATTAAAAGCGGGTGGTCATCTTGATCCTGAAAATAAAGGTGTTCACTTAGGGCCTTATAACAAAGAAGGGCATTTAGGTGATCTACCTGGTTTGGTTGCCAATAGTCAAGGTGACGCTGATTATGCCGTTCTTGCTCCTAGACTGACTAAGCTTGATCAAATTAAAGATAAAGCCTTAATGGTTCACGTTGGGGGAGATAACTACTCAGATAACCCAGAAGCGCTTGGCGGTGGTGGTGCTAGAATGGCATGTGGTGTGATTAAATAATTCATTTATTTATAATCCAAAAGCTATCTGATGATGGCTTTTGGGTTAATGGTTATACTCACTAAAATAGTGCATAGTTTTATCCCATCGCTATGTGATGAAATCACATTTAATATTGATTAAAAAACGACTACTTTAAGCGGTTTTTCTTATGTATTTTTTGGGTGTTAACCATATCATTTTTTCTTTTTCTATTTTCCCCGTCATTTTCTACTATTACTTATTTGATTAATTATTTATAAAAAATAATATATCTAACATAATATAAATCTTTATTTATTTCGTTTCTTCTTATTTATGCAATCCGAATTTTATTATTATTCATAAAATGAATATAAAAAGCCCAAAAGAAGATTAAAAAATAGACATATTATATAAGCTAAATAAAATAAATGGCTTATTTAGAGTTATATTTTAATTAAACCAATCTTATTAGCTAAATATATTGATAAAATTGAGCTATTTAAAGTGGCAAGGTAACTCAATTGAGCGTGATCAATTTTTAATTGTTTAAAATCAATTTGTTATTAACTATTTTTTAAATTTCCCATATTCGAAATAAAATATATTTTACTGTACCTAGTGTTTACTGGATTATGAGTAATTTGTTTATTTATTGGTCATATTTTATATTGAAAAACACTTTTTATGATTATTTATGTAGCATGATATAGTGATATTTCAATTATTTTACGCAAAGTGACTTATGCTAGAGAGATACTAAATATGGGAGCTGTTTACAGTTTATTAATAAGCTTTTATTATCCTTTATTCAAGTCTTATTGTACGCACTGGCTAAGGTAGCGGATATAACGGACGAAGTGTTTTTAGTGTAATCGTTTAGTTTAATTTGTTATTTTTGATAAAAGGATATTGTTATGCCAACACCTTGCTATATTTCCATTGAAGGGAAAACACAAGGTAACATCACGGCAGATCCTGTCAGTAATATATTACCCACATTATTTATGCCAGAAGGCATAACGACGATGAAAAGGTTCAAATATGCTAATGGCAATGATTAAATTATTTGTTCTTATTCCTTATCTATTGTTAGGTGGTTGTAGTGGGCTTATCAATATATATCTTGATAATAAATTCCCCGTCAATATGAATAATGATGGCAAAAAAATCACGGTTTATTCAACTATTTCCCCTGAAACAGTAGTGGAAGTTATTGGTACTTATACATCTAATAAGTGTGAACGTTCTCATTTTAATGCTTCTTATACTAAAGTCACTTATTCCTCTTTAACAAAAAAAGTGGAGATAGAGCGTAAAATAACTGAGGATAATAAAACTGCGACCTACACTGTGCCTATTGATGGAGGGGGATGGTGTAATTGGAAGCTAGTAGAAATAAAACTAGCGCCAGTCTCTAATATTCATAAGATATATACGCGAATTAGTGAAATTATTCCAATTACCGATGATAAGCATTCAAAAATAGAGCTGTTTATCACTTTAGCTCCTGTCATAGTGGAAAAATATAATGGTAAATCAATCTATTACTCATCATCAATAATGGAGGGTGAACAAAATCTATCCAATAAATCAAATGGGGAAATCTATTTTAATTATAAAGTTGAACCTAAACTAACCACGATTATTTCAAAGGATAATAAAGCTATTTTCCCTAACGGCAATATTAAAACACTGAGTGGATCGACTTATAGTAAAATGATTGGTTTTAATGAAATAATCGAGAATAGTGATGAAAAAGCGTTTACTTCTTTTGTTCGATATATTGATTGATTAATCTGTTTGGGGGAGTAAGTGGTTTTTTGCTGTCTAAAGTGTAAGAAGGGATATGTGATTGCGATTTTAAGCAGGTGAATGGAGTTGAATGGGGATTAACTATGTTAATGACAATGATTAAATTATTTGTTCTTATTCCTTATCTATTGTTAGGTGGTTGTACTGGGCTTATCAATATATATCTTAATAATAAATTTCCCGTCAATATGAATAATGATGGCAATAAAATCACGGTTTATTCAACTATTTCCCCTGAAACAGTAGTGGAAGTTATTGGTACTTATACGTCAAATAAATGCCAACGTTCTCATTTTAATGCTTCTTATACTAAAGTCACTTATTCCTCTTTAACGCAACAAGTGGAGGTAGAGCGTAAAATAGCAGAGGATAATAAAAACGCGACCTATATCGTGCCTATTGATGGGGGAGGATGGTGTAATTGGAAATTGATAAAAATAGAACTAGCGCCAATCTCTACCATTTATAAAAATCATATGGTGATTAGTAAGGTTATCCCAATTGTCGATGACAAACATTCAAAAATAGAACTATTTACTACATTAGCCCCTGTTATAGTGGAAGAAGATGATCAATCTATCTATTATTCACCATCAATCACGGAAGGTGAGAAAAAACTATCTAATAAATCAAATGGAGAAATTTATTTTAATTATAAAGTTGAGCCTAAACTAACCACGACTATCTCAAAAGATGAAAAAGTTATTTTTCCTAATGGGAGTATTAAA